>NZ_JAKKRO010000045.1:0-40246 GCF_025654235.1 Shewanella sp. SM32
TGCGATAAGGCTATTTGCGATAAGGCTATTCAATAAATTCCCTTATGTACGTAAAAAGCTATGGGGCAATAGCTTTTGGGCCAGAGGTTATTTTGTAGATACAGTAGGTGTTAATGAAGAAATCATTAGACGATATGTGCGCCATCAAGATAAACAAGATCAGGAACATGAGGCTCAATTGTCGTTGCAGATGATGTAGTTTTTGGAATAGCCCCTTCCAGGGGCAAGTCAAAGCCGCCTTCTAAGAAGGCGGATTCTTTACTTGAAGTACCGGTTAGGATACAAGAATTGAAATGTGAGTCTTTATGGCTGATGTACTAAAGTATCGGTTGTTTTTAAAACACTTCCTTTTTAACGCACTTCCTATTGTTACTGTATTCTTATATTCACTGTAGGTTTATGTTTGCTGCGCTTGTTGAGGTGGCATCAGCCGTTCTGATTCCTGCTTAACGACTGAGTAACATTCACAACAGGTTTGTTCTAGTAACGCGCGATCGACCACTTCAATATTCCCACGACTGTAATTGATAATTCCCATGCGCTGCAGTTTGCCTGCCGCATCGGTGACACCTTCACGGCGTACGCCGAGCATATTAGCAATCAATTCCTGTGTCATCAGCACGCGATCATCGGGCAGCCTATCTATCGAAAGCAGTAACCAACGACACAGTTGCTGTTCAATACTATGGTGGCGATTGCAAACCGCGGTCTGGGCCATTTGGGTCAGTAGCACCTGACTGTAACGCAGTAACAGATGGAGCAGGGCGCCATGACGGTTAAATTCGTCTTTAAGCCGCTGACCAAACAATCGATAGGCAACGCCAGCACTTTGCACTACAGCGCGACTCGTCGTGCTTTCTCCTCCCATAAACAGTGCAACGCCGACCATACCATCATTGCCAACGACGGCAATTTCAGCGGATGCCCCATTTTCCATCACATACAGCAGCGAAATAATGGAGTCCAACGGAAAATACACATAACGCTGCTTTGAGCCTGCTTCACAGACCACTTGTCCGAGTTCTAATGGAACCAGCTCCAGATGCGGGAAAATACGTTGTTTGACTTCCTCTGGCAATTCACATAACAACCGATTGGATTCTGGCGGGAAGTGAGTTTCCGGTGGCGCGCGCTCTGATACAGATTTCAGTTCTAGTGTGTCCATTATGATAGCGTGTCCTTGTGTGGTGATATAGCTAACTCAGGTTACAGCGAGAAACACCCATGCTATGTACGGTAGCGAACATAATGGCAGATTTTTTGAATTGTTGAGCGGAAAATATGCACTTAAGTGCGCATTGAGTGATAGCAACTGCAGCAACGGGCAAGTAGAGCTTGCCGGTCAAGAATATGTAACCGCCCACGATTATATGAAATGCTACCGCGGAGCTGTAAATTGCCTGCGGCCTCGGTAATACTGCTTCGCCTAACACCTAGCATGTCGGCTAAAAATTGATGGGTTAGATATAACTCATCAGTCTGAATTCGGTCGTGACTCATTAGCAACCAACGTGCTAGCCGAGACTCAATGGAGTGAAAATGGGCACAGACTGCATTTTGTGATAATTGGCATAACAAGGTGTATAGATAAGTCTCTACTATTTGCTTCAGATTGGTATTTTGAGCGAGTAAGTTTTCAAAGGTTTCAATGGGGAGCCGCCAAGCTTGGCCAGAACCTTGGATTATCGCCTCGGAAGGCACTTGCCGAGTGCCCAGCAAAGTCGTCGCCCCAAGCATACCTTCGTAACCAATCAAACCCATTTCCAATGCAGGATGTTTGGGGAGTTTAGCAATCAAAGAAATAAAAGCTGTTAAGGGAAAATAGACATATTGATATGACTCGCCAGGCTTGCACAGTAAGTCGGCAAAGTTAAGTTGGACTAACTCAGCTTGCGATAATAAATCCGCTTGTTCCACCACTGGCAGATGACGGATTAATCGATTCTGAATTTGTGGCGCTGATGTATCTTGGTGTTGAGTGGGCATAGCGGTTCAACCTGTGGTGGCATTGACTTGGCACCAGAAAATCTGCTGCAAAAAGAAGGGCCGCAGCCCCTGAACGGGGGCTACGGAATGATGGAGATTAAACGACTAGTTGTTTAGTTGCGGTGAAGGTGCAGCTGATTTCAGTTGCATATCGTTTTTGACTGAAATGACGCCGGGGACTTTGCTTGTTAGTTTTACCGCTGTATTGATATCTTCACGCGATTTAACAAACCCGCTGAGCTGGACCACGCCTTTAAAGGTTTCAACATTAATCTCGGCCACACTTAAGTTTTTATCACCTAAAATGGCAGCTTTCACTTTGGTGGTGACCACACTGTCGTCTAAATACTCGCCAGTACCTTCTTTGTTGTATGCAGAACTGCAACTGGCCACGGCGACTAAGCCTAGAGCCAGCAGGAAGATACTTAACATTTTAATTGTTCTCATCAGATTATCCTTTTTGATAAAGAGTAAAAATGGGGGCATTAGCTAACGCGTCCCGTTAACAGCAATATAATCAGCACCAGTAGCACTATGCCTATAAGGCCACCTGGACGATAACCCCAGTTTCGGCTATGGGGCCAAGTGGGGAGCATGCCGAGAAATAACAAAATTAAAATAATCAATAAAATAGTCGCAATTGACATGGCTAATCTTCCTGATACCGGGGCAATTTTGCACTGGGTAACATGAGTCTGTGCCGTAGCAAATGGGATGTCGGTACGCTGGCGCACTTACAGGGATCTGACGAGTCGATGTGTTTATATTCGCATTACCTGATAAGCGGTATGCCGAACAGAGCGAGTGATTGTAGAGATGCATACTCTAACTTATGTCCAATGACGGACATGTTCAATTCGAAACCAACGTTTGGTATTTCACTTATTCCGTTGTCCAGTTTCATGGGCTGCGCTAATAAAGAGGTCAACAAAATGAATTATCATGATCGCGATGTTTACGGCATTTACAACAATCCACAGTTCGCTTCTCCATCATTGGCACAAGGACCCGGCCCATATCTGATGGGCGCTGAAACACTGATCGGCAATAATGTTGTTAATAACTCTGGTGAAACCTTAGGGGATATCAAAGAAATTATGCTTGAAGTGGAAACGGGCCACGTCGGGTATGCGGTACTGTCGTTCAGTACTTATTTTGGTTTTGGAGAAAAGCTGTTTGCAGTGCCTTGGAAGATGCTGACACTTAATCATGAGCAAAAATGTTTTGTCATGGATATATCATTAGAGCGACTCAAAACGGCGCCGGGGTTTGATAAAGGCCATTGGCCCAATATGAAAGATGTTGAATGGGAAAACGAACTGCACGATTACTACGGTAGCCGTAGGGATTAATGGTGTTAAGCAGGGGATTTATCCCCTGCGTTATTATTTGGATTCAGTAAATATGTATAAGTGTGGTTGTGTCTATCAAGTGAGTAGGGCCCACACGCATTTTAGTTGTTAGGAATTTGCTTATCGCCATGGTTGTAACCTAATAACGATAAAAGTTTGAGCTAGCGTATTATCGAAAGTCACTAGCGTGTATCGCTGATCAATGTCTTCGCTTCATCAAATGATTAAAGCCTTGTCGAAAGATAAGGCTTTTTTGTTTTTCTATTTTAAGTTTAAATCCCTATTTAAGGTAAATCTGATGTTTTCGGATTTGTACTACAGCTTATTTTACTTGATGTCGCTAGATTGCTCCGTTTTCTTGATTTTTCTCCATAGGTGATGAGGGAAGAGTCATATTTAACAGTGGATATATCGAATAGATAATTTCAGCTTACTGTTCATGCTGTTGTCATCTGCGTCATTAAAGCTAAGCTCATTAGTATTTAGCTCAGTTATCTAAAGGATTTATATGGTTGAACACATTACTGGCATGCTAGCGCTAATTGGAGTGCTATCGTTATTTTGTCAATGGCTTGGCTGGAAACTGCGGTTACCAGCGATTTTACCCTTGTTGCTATGTGGGCTCACTTTAGGCCCTGGGCTTGGACTCCTCAATCCTGATGCGATTTTTGGTGATTTGCTTTTTCCGATTATTTCCCTCGGGGTCGCCGTGATTTTATTTGAAGGTGCTTTGACTCTTAACTTCAAAGAAATCAAAGATCATGGTCGTATGGTGACGCATCTTGTGACTATCGGTACCGTGATCACTTGGGCCTGTATCAGTACGGCCACCTTTTATTTACTGGATTTTAGTTGGGAAATTGCATTGCTCTTTGGGGCGCTAGTGGTGGTGACTGGGCCTACGGTTATCGTGCCAATGCTCAGAAGTGTGCGTCCTAAATCTCAGCTGGCGAGTATTTTGCGTTGGGAAGGTATAGTGATTGACCCAATAGGTGCGCTGCTCGCAGTGTTAGTCTTTGAATACATAACCGTTGCTAGCGATCAAACGACGCATGTGCTCTATGCCTTAGGCTCTATGTTGTCCCTCGGATTAGGACTTGGCGCAGTAGCGGGTTATCTAACGGGACAAATCTTAAGACACAACCTATTGCCACACTATCTGCGTAATACCGCCGTTTTGACCTTAATGCTGGGTATCTTTGTCGGCTCGAACCTATTACAAGAAGAATCGGGTTTATTGACTGTGACAGTTATGGGCATTTGGCTTGCGAATATGCGTGGTGTGGATATTGCTGAAATCCTTGAATTTAAAGAAACATTAACCGTACTGTTAATTTCTGCACTGTTTATTTTACTGGCGGCGCGATTAGATTCTAATGCCATGCTCGGCTTAGGTTGGGGTGGACTGGGTGTTTTAGCGGTGACCATGTTATTGGCACGACCGCTGAGTATTTGGGCTTCTGGTATCGGCACATCTCTGTCGAAAGCGGATAAGTGGTTTTTATGCTGGATTGCACCGCGAGGCATAGTTGCTGCTGCGGTATCGTCATTGTTTGCGATTAAGTTAGAAGCCAACAATGTGCAGGGCGCAGATGCAATTGTGCCCTTAGTGTTCTTAATTATTATCGGCACTGTGGTGGTCCAAAGTTTAACGGCGGGACGTTGGGCACGATTTCTTGGGGTTAAAGCCGATTCTGCCCAAGGTTTATTGATCTTTGGCGCCTCTAAATTTTCCAGAGAGTTAGCGAAAATTTTAAAAGCCAAAGATGTCAAAGTGCTATTGGCTGATAATAACTGGGATAACATTCGCCTTGCGCGTATGGATAATATCCCAGTGTATTTTGGTAATCCCGTATCGGAACATGCTGAAACCTATATGGATTTAACTGGAATTGGCCGCGTATTGATTATTTCACCTTACCGACAGTTAAACCCGTTAGTGAGCTTTCATTTCCAAGACTTTTTTGGTGCTAAAAAAGTATTTGGTCTTAATAATACCGAAGTAGGCAGTGCGCGCCACCAGCTCTCTGAAAGTTATAAGCAACGTTTATGTTTGTTTGGTGATGCAGTGTCTTATGCCAAGATAGCCAGCCTAATGGCGAAAGGCGCTCAACTGAAAGTAACGAATTTAACCGAAAACTTCAGCTTTGAACATTTTCGTAAACGTTACGGTGAGACGGCAATACCACTGGTTTACCTGACAAAAGAAGGTAAGGTCGTCGTTGTTTCGGGTAATGATACCGTATTTCCGAATGGCATTGAGCTTATCAGTCTATTGCCAATTGAAGCTTTAGAAGAAGCCAAAGTGCAGCAAGCGATTGCAGAGCGGGAAGCCCAAGAAAAAGCAGCAGAATCTGCTTTAGCAAAGGTAAAAACGGAAGAGCATGAAAGTGAAGGTGATGACGCTATTGGGTAAGTTATTGTTACCAAGAAATTTATTATTGAAATATTTTTTGACTAGCTGAAAAATATTTCTCAAATAGCACATTCAAGGCATCATAGCTGCGTGAGTTTTATGGCCAATCTTACTGCAGCTATAGATTACATCCCAAAAAAGAGTATTAAAATGACTTGGCTAGAAAGCCATGTTTATGCAGAAAGTTAGCTCTTATACAAGCAGTCATTACACTACTGAATAAGCATTTTGCACTAAGGAACGTATGGTCGATTCTATGCATTCAACCGCGAGATTGAATTGAGTGTCGTTTTCGGCGCCACCAAGGCTCAAGCGGATAAAATTATCATGGCAATTAAAGTCATCACCATTACGGACTAATATGCCTTTTGCGGCCAGTGCGGTAACGAGGTGATGGGCTTTGATATCTTCTGGCAGTTGTATCCAACCGTTTAACCCTCGCCAAGTTTGGGTTAATCCCAGTCGTTCGCCCATGGCGATACAGTGACGTTGGCGTTGACGTACGAGCGTATCTCGTTCTGCAGTGATATGACCTTTCTTTATCAACTGACAGGCTATTTCAATATTCAGCGGCGACACCATCCAGCATTGGCTATGAATAGCGAGTCGCACTTGGGCGATAAGGGGGTCAGGAACCAGAATAAAGCCTTGCCTTAAGCCGCCAGAAAACAATTTTGACAGGCTGGAAATATAAATCACCCGTGGTATCACCAGCTGTTTTGCTAATTGCCACAGGGGCGAATGCCATTCTTCAGGTAAACAATAATTCACGTCATCTTCAATGATATAGAATTGATATTGCTCTGATAATTCAAGGATTTTCTGCCGCTGTGATTCACTGTACTGAATGCAAGTGGGGTTTTGATTATTCAGCGTGAGATAGACTAATTTAGGGTTGTGGATCTGTAATAGGGCTTCAAAGCGCGGCAGATCTAATCCTTCGTGGGTAAGGGGCACTCCAACGCTAGTGACACCAAGCTGTTTAGCACAAATTCTCACGCCTGGATAACTGTATTGCTCGTGTAACAGTACATCGCCTGTTGATAAAAATGCGCTCAAACAGGCAAAAATGGCTTGCTGGCCGCCATGGGTAAAGACCAGTTGCTCGGGTGTTTGCTGTATACCGCGTTGGTTTAACCATTGGTGGAACACTTGTTGGTGTTGATCTAATGGACTGGCGCGATAACCGAGTAACTGACTCAATTTAGTGGGGTCTTTCGCTAATTGGCTGAGGCAATCGCTTAGGGTGCTGATTTGATCTGTGAGTGGCTGCTGACAGGTCGCCATATTCAATTGTACGTTACCCATTTCAGTTACAGGGGAGGCGTTGACATAGGTGCCATCTCCCACACGCGCTTCGACGTAACCCCTTTGTTCCGCCAATGCATAGGCGCGGGTCACGGTGCCAATAGTGATGCCTAAGGCATCGGCTAAACGGCGCTGTGGTGGCAGTTTACTGCCTTGGGTTAACACCTTCTGCAAAATGCCTTGTTCTATGGCACTGACTAAGCGCTGATATTTCGGGCCTGAAAAAGTCGTTAGGTCTGGTGTCCAGATTGTACCCATGACAATAAATCCATTGATCTCTAATATTCTCCGTATATTATTTATTGCATCTTTTTATGTCAACAAATGTATGCATACAATTTAAGGCGAATATGAATACTGCACTGCTTTATGATCCACAATTATGGACTTTAATGGCCTCGACCGCGCTGTTTTGCGCGACGATGACAATGACTCCAGGACCGAACAATATTCTCTTGGCTAGCTCTGGAGCGCATTTTGGTGTGCTGCGTACCGTGCCACATATTGCAGGGATCCGCTTGGGTTCGACCTCTTTACATCTTGCGGTATTATTCGGCCTCGGTACCTTGTTTGAAGCATTACCGGTATTGCACCAAGTATTGAAATATTTTGCTTTAGCATATTTGCTGTATCTCGCGTACAAATTAGTGACGTCGCCAGTGCAGAGCACGCATTTGGATGATGGGCGAAAACCTATGACGCTCATTGAAGCTGCATTATTTCAATGGATTAACCCTAAATCTTGGATGTCGACGATTACCCTGTGTAGCGCTTTTACATTAAGTGGTGATGGCTTTTGGTTGAGTGCGTTTCTTGGCGTATTAATGTTCAACATAGTGGGATTTCCTGCATCATTTACTTGGGTATTTGTCGGTGCAGCGATCAGTAAGAAACTCAATACCGATAGACGTAAGCGCCATTTTAATTGGTTTATGGGCAGCTTGCTCTTAGTGTCATTACCTATGATATTACGCTAGCTTGGCTTGAATTAAGTGCCTAAGCCTATAAATATTCTGAGGAAGACACTCGCGTAATGATTGGCTTTATGCCATAACCAACATACTATTGATGGCTTTTTAGGTAATGACCTTTTAGCTGAACATTTTCAGTCTCAGTTATACTTGTTGCTTATCTTGATAGTGTGTATATGGAGGTTGCCGAGTGAAGTTCCCTAGTTTGATTTCGTTTATGCCGGGATTGGCGCAATTATTACAATATGAAAAGCAATGGCTTAGGGATGATGTGCGCGCAGGCTTATCCGTTGCCGCTGTGGCATTACCCGTAGCGATTGCTTATGCCCAGCTCACAGGTGTGAATGCTGCCGTGGGTTTGTATTCCTGTGTATTACCAATGTTGGTATACGCACTATTTGGCACCTCAAAACAATTAATCGTGGGTCCAGATGCGGCGACTTGTGCTGTTATCGCCGCGGTTGTCACGCCCCTAGCTGCAGGGGATAGTATGAAGCACTGGCAGTTAGTGATGACCATGACGGCCATGACAGGCTTTTGGTGCTTGATTGCGAGTCGTTTTAGGCTAGGGGTTCTCGCCGATTTTCTATCAAAACCGATTTTGATGGGACTGCTTAATGGTGTTGCAATTACTATTATCGTGGGACAGTTTTCAAAAATATTCGGTTTTACCTTCGATGAGCGTTATCTAATCGAACGCCTCAGCGGTGCGCCTTCTTACTTATCCAAAACCCATTGGCCGACATTGACGATGGGGATTGTGACGCTAGCGACTTATGCCTTAGTGAAACGGTTTCGTCCTCAATGGCCTGCTTCTATGTGCGCAATGGCGATGGCGGCTTTCCTTGTTTGGGTGTTTAACCTGACGAGCTTTGATATTAGCGTCGTCGGAGAAGTGACCTCAGGATTACCTTCATTCCAAGCGCCTGTATTTGATTTAGGTATCGCCCGTGAGCTTGTGGTACCAGCGCTTAACTTAGCCATGGTGAGCTTTGTGAGCATGATGTTGACGGCTCGAAGCTTTGCGGCAAAAAACGGTTACGATATAGATGCCGATAAAGAGTTCAGGGCGTTAGGTATAGCCAATATAGCGTCTGCCATATCTCAAGGTTTTGCGGTGAGCGGCGCGGATTCCCGCACTGCGGTTAATGATGCCAATGGTGGTAAGAGCCAGTTAGTGTCTATCATTGCGGCGGTATTGATTGGTGTTGTGGCGCTATTTTTCACTGCGCCTTTGAAGTTTATCCCCAGTGCCGCCTTAGGTGTGGTACTGGTGATTGCCTCTATCTCGCTTATCGATTTAAAGTCACTGTGGAATCTGCGAGTGCGGGATAGGTCTGCTTTTCTACTTGCCTGTATCACCTTGTTCTCCGTGTTGTTTATTGGGGTTATCCCTGGGATAACCTTGGCTGTATTACTGGGTTTATTCCAGTTCCTCGCTACTGTGATGCGGCCTACGGATCAAGTGCTTGGTTTAGATCATAAGGGCGTTATCCGCAGTGTCGATGAATCGGGTAAAGCTAAATCGGTTCCAGGAGTATTTATATATCGCTTTAATTCGCCGTTAACTTACTTTAATGCGACGTATTTTAAGCGCCGTTTACTGGAAAAGTTTATTCGGGAATCTGAGCCTGTTGATTGCATCATTATTGATGCAGTGCCTTGTTTTACCCATTTGGATTTAAGTGTGATGGCCATGTTGGCTGATTTACATCAACTGCTTAAAAAACGTGGCGTTCGTTTAGTGCTTGCGGGACGTAAACGGCAGATGCTGAGTTGGTTTGAGCAAGCGGGCATGCAGACAGGGGAAGGTGGTATTTTGATCCGGCCAGATTTGTATCTCGCCCTTAAAATGAATCAAAGCTATAAACAAGCCTTGGCTGAAGGGCAAGCGCCTGTGATCCAAAAAGTTCCTGATGACTCGGTATTGTTGCACAGTCATTTGTAGTTAACTGTAATGCCTTGTTTGATTAAACTGGGTCATAAAATAGCGCAGCTTAAGGTTGCGCTATTTTTTGTCTTAATTTGATAAGTAAATCAATGGTATGACTAGCTTTTTGAAGGTATTCAGTTTTACCGTTTAGTCTTTGAGAATTCTATCTAGGGGAATAAAACCGTGAAAACCATAATAACCCATAGGGCCGAGTATCAGACTCAGTAGGCACCATAAGCACTTTTTGTTAGTGCTGAGATCCACTTTACTCTTGAAAGCCCGAAGGGCAAATAGACAATGCAATAGCACCAGGCCCCCAAGCATAATAACGATATTAATATCCATATTTTCCAACTGTCTTATCCTTGTGTTCTATCATTCACGTCCTTGAGTCTTTAGGCGTGGTTACTTTTCTTGAGAAGATTGTCTAGCTACGATTAGCTAAATTAGTTACCTAGTGGCAAATACCTTACTCGAATATTTTACCGATGGCTATAACATAAAATAAAAATAATCTTTAAATCTTATTGGCTTACACGTCTCCTAACAAGCAAATTGGAGAATGGCTAGCGTCCCAGATCACATATTTTTCCATCGCACGAATAAATATTTCACTCGAAATAAGTCGATTTAGCCAAACGGCGACTCGCGGAAAATCATCACTAAGTGCACATTTAAGATCCACTGCGGCAAACTGGCGTACAAAAGGTATGATTGCGTAGTCGGCAAGGCGAGGTGTATCGGCGACTAAAAAGGGGTGTTGCCCTAAGCATGTTTCAAGTTGCAGGAGGAAATGACTCGCCTGCTGATAATAATAAGCTTGCGTTTGCTCAGGGTAACGGTCGGCATATTTATAGCGGTCAAGCCATGGTTTAAATTGCTGATCATTTTTCGCGATAAGCTGTGCTATTTTATCTTCAATAGCAGGATTTTGCTGACACAATAGATCTAAGGGATCTGCTTGCGTGAGTGCCCAGCGCATGATCTCAAGACTTTCGGCAATCACCTCGCCGTTTGCTAGTACTAATACTGGCACAGTACCCTTAGATGAGGCCGCTAGCATTTGTGGTGGTTTGGCTTTAAGGGTGATTTCACGGACTTCAACATTGCATTGGGCTAATAAGAGTCCCAAACGTGCTCGCATGGCATAGGGGCAACGGCGGAAGGTGTATAAGACGGCTAGAGTCATTCGGATTTCCTCTACTGTGCGGCGCCATGCGTGGAAGTTGATGCGACTAAAGCTGATGTCAGCGTGTTCATACTTGCTTATTGACGACGCGAGCATGCCAATGCGAATGTTGCGTGCCAATCATGCAATATTCAAAGGGCGCAGATGGTAACGCTTTCATACTGGGATTTCTGCTTAAATTACCATCATAGAATGATTTTTCTCACCACTGTGCGTAAAGAATTAAAGACCCTGTATTTTATCTGTGTTTATCTTGCTGTGACTCAGGTAGAATTCCGCGCTATTTTTGGGATCTGCAGCAAGGCTGCAGATGATTGATTTGTTTATGCACTGGAAATTAAGTTCCAGCCAGCAAAGAGGGTGTTATGGCTAAAGTTGTCGTATGTGCGTTATATAAATTCGTGTCGTTACCGCATTTTGAATCTATCCGAGCGCCATTGCTCGCTATGATGGAACAGGCCGAGATCAAAGGCACTCTGCTCCTCGCAAGTGAAGGGATCAATGGCACAGTTGCTGGCACTCAAGAAGCGATTGAAGCGTTATTAGTGTGGCTTAATAGCCAAAATGGCCTAGACAATATCGTTCACAAGTTATCATTTGACGATGAAATGCCGTTCTACCGCACTAAAGTCAAGCTGAAAAACGAAATCGTGACTATGGGCGTTGAAGGTATTGACCCACTTAAAGTGGTTGGCACCTATGTGAAGCCTCAAGATTGGAATGCGCTGATTTCTGATCCGGACGTGATTTTAGTCGACACCCGTAACGACTATGAAGTGCAAATCGGCACTTTCAAAAATGCCATTAATCCTGTGACTGAAACCTTCAGAGAATTCCCTGAATATGTGAAGCAGAATCTTGATCCTGCTAAACATAAGAAGGTCGCCATGTTCTGTACTGGCGGTATTCGCTGTGAGAAATCAACTGCTTATTTAAAAGAGCAAGGCTTTGATGAGGTCTATCATCTCGAAGGCGGTATTCTTAAATACCTTGAAGAAGTCAAAGCGGAAGAAAGCCTGTGGGAAGGCGAGTGCTTTGTATTTGATAACCGCGTTGCGGTAAATCATGACTTGAAGAAAGGCCAATACGATCAATGTAATGCTTGCCGTATGCCAATCACTGAAGCTGAAAAACAGAGCCCTGCCTATGTGCAAGGTGTCAGTTGCCCACATTGTATCGATAAAATTTCTGACGAGCAGCGTAAACGTTTCGTTGAGCGTGAACGTCAAGTGAATCTGGCTAAAGCCCGTAATGAAGCGCATATCGGTAGCGATGTAAATCAAGTGATTGAAGCGCGCCGTGAGAAAAAAGAAGCGCAGCGTCGACTCGCCGCCGAGAAAAATAACGCGAAAAAATCGCAAGCGCTTTAACTTTATATGTCATTAGATGAGTAGTGAGTTAGTCATGAGTTCGCACTGAGCTCATTTCGTACTCAGGTAGCTTGCACTCTGGCCCGACTCGTTCGGGCCATTTTTTATGCCGATTTTAGTTTTAGTGTGAATGTGCTTTAAACCATTATCTATCATAGCGCTATGCCGAAAACCTTAAATTTATGATAACTTTCAGTCGCTAGTATTAAAAACGTTAGTATTAACAACGCTAGCATTTCAAAAAAGTCGAGTGCTATATACGAAGGGAGCGATTCAGTGCAAGGTAGGCAAAGCGCATGAGCATTTGGAAAGAGCTATACGATATTTTTGATAAGGAACGCAGTCGCTGGCAGCAATCGAGCGCCAGTAAGCAGGCGATTGCCTTCGAGTTAAAAGCCAATTTGGGTTTTCTGGCCGATGCGTTAAGCAGCTGTTTGTCGCAAAGTGCGATCGCCAGTGGTTTAGAATGCAGTATTTTTGAGGCAAAACAGAAAGAGGGCGCAGCACTCACTGCGTTAAATCGCCGTAAAGTGACACTGAAATTTATTGGTGAATTTGCCGAGTTTAATAAATATGTCGGTAAAGAGAACGACGCTTTAGTCGAGAATGCTTACGCTAGAATCAAATCGCTGCAGAAGTTAGTCGCGGCTGAGCCCAATAAAAATCATGATCTTAAGATTAAATCCCTGTTTCGCTTTTTAGTCTTTTTAGTGGCGCACCTTGAGGAGCAGCCATTGAGTCGCACATCAGCGAAAAAAGCCTAAGGCTGATGAGTGGCATTGGCTAGCTTGTTATTTGAGAGACAAAAAAGGCGCCTGTGGCGCCTTTTCTATGTTTGCGAGCGTCATTGCTCAGTGTTTATAGCGCAGTCTTTAAAAGGCGTGTTCAAGAGCCATCTTTAGACTCACTCTTTAAAAGCCGCCATTGAGTTTAGCCCCTAGGTGGCTCAGTTTTACTTATCTGCTTTATTGGGTTCTGAGTCCGCAGAACTTGGTTTGCTTGAAGCATCATCTGCGTCATTCTCTGCTGCCGAAGGCTCAGTAGTACCTGGTTTTATCTGCTTATCTTTACCATGTTGACCGAACTGTGGCAGTTTGAACTTAGCACTGTACTTCAACGCAGCAAGATTACTGGCGATGACACCGACGATCAAAATAATAATGATCCAGACTTCTAAGGTCGACATACTCAGCTCCTGTTTCGAATTGACTCGCGCACACCTAACGGGCGATTAATCAACCGCTAAACGTTGCTCACATTTACGAATGTCTTCTGGCGTATCCACTTCAATAGAATCAAAGGCGCTAATGGCGATTTTGATTTTATGGCCGTACT
Organism: Shewanella sp. SM32; assembly: GCF_025654235.1. Classification (NCBI taxonomy): domain Bacteria; kingdom Pseudomonadati; phylum Pseudomonadota; class Gammaproteobacteria; order Alteromonadales; family Shewanellaceae; genus Shewanella; species Shewanella sp. SM32. Next base: position 13,861 of record NZ_JAKKRO010000045.1, read on the forward strand.
CTAATGCACGTAATTGCTCGAGTTTTTCCAGATCTTCTAGACGACCTAATGGTAGGGCAGCGAAGGCCTGTACGAATTTGCGGGTATAAGCATACACACCTAAGTGCTTATAAACGGGGTAATCTTGAGTATCGCGGCCAAAAGGAATACGCGAACGAGAGAAATACAAGGCGTAGTTGTTGTTATCGAACACCATCTTCACATGCATAGGATCGTCAAGCTCGGCTTTATTGACGATTTCAAAGCCTAAGGTGGCCATTTCAAACTCACCAGGGTGACGCTCGAAGAGGCTGATGACTTGCTCGATAGAGGTTGGGTCAATAAGAGGTTGATCGCCCTGTAGGTTGATCACTAAGTCGTCATCTTTCAGTCCCAGTTGGTTTATTGCATCATTGATACGATCTGTACCCGAGGCTGCATCTGGGCTGGTCATGACTACTTTGCCGCCAAAACCTTCAACGGCCGCTTTAATGCGATCATCATCGGTAGCGACGTAAATATTGGTGAGGCCTTTGGCTAACGACGCGCGTTCATACACGTGTTGGATCATTGGCTTGCCGTTAATCGGGGCTAAGGGTTTGCCCGGGAAGCGGCTTGAACCGTAACGAGCCGGGATTAACAGAGTCACATTCATCAAATTATCCTACTTTTATCAAAGATATACAGTGTAGATATACAATGCATATAGACAAAAGGGCTCACAATTGAGCCCTTTTAACATGTGTTAGAGCTTAGATACGACGGAACAGCGCAGTCAACATTTCATCTGTGACTTTCTCTTCCCAACCCGCGCCGTAAACGTTAGCCCATAGTGGACCCATGCTCTTAGTCACGGCAACCATTTTCGCTATGGTTTCGTCTGGCAGATCTTTACAGATGTTCTTCGGCAGCGTGATGTTATGTTTCTTCATCATCAGACGGAACTCTTCAACGCCTTCTGGATAGAATTCTTCTAACACGTCAAAGGCGATACAGTTGCCGATACCATGGTGGTAACCCAGGATATAGGACAGACCGTAAGAAACCGCATGACAGGCACCCACTTGGCTATAAGCTATGCTCATGCCGCCCATGAAAGACGCCATCATTAGCTTGTCGTCTTTTTCTACGTGGTCGTCTAAGTACACTTGGCGACATAAATCCATGGCTTTTTCAGCGTAGGATTTAGAGAACTCGTTTAAGAAGGTACCTTGTAACGATTCAACACAGTGGATATAGCAATCCATACCTGTATAGAACCATTGGTCCGTTTCTACGCCTTCGATTAACTCAGAATCCATGATGATTTGATCGAATACTGTGTAATCTGAGTTCAGGCCTAGCTTACGTACTGGACCACATAATACGGCGGTGCGTGACGCTTCTGCACCAGTACCAGAAATCGTTGGGATACCAATGTGGTGTACCGCTGGGTTCTTGATTAAGTCCCAACCTTGATACATAGCAGAGCCACCTGGGTTTGTCAGCATCAGCGATACTGCTTTAGCTACGTCCATGGTTGAACCGCCACCTAAACCGACGACGCTCACTGGCAGTTTGCTATTGAAAGCTTGAACTTGTTCAGTCAGGGCATCGATTTGAATTGTGCTTGGCTCTTCATCAACGTTAACCCAAATTATCATGTCTTGTGCTTTAGCTGGAATGCGGCCCTCAAGGGTTTTGCCTTGATGCACGTCATCGACTAAAAACACCACGAAGTCGTCGGCGGTTTTACGTTCAGCAGCTAACACTTCATCCAATTGGACGAATGAGCCACGGCCGAAGATCATTTTTTCAACTACTTTAAAATTCTTAAAACTCATTGCAACAAACTCCCGTAGAATTATTGGGCAAATGCTTTCTTGATGTTTTCGATACGCTCGGCGATCTGAGCATCGGTCCAAGACAACTTGATGAGCATAGAAATCGTGCGGCTCATAATGGCATCGGATTTAGGCACAGAAACTTGAGTATAGTCAGGTCTGTCGGCGATTAATGTGATTGGCAACGCAGCAGATGCCTTAAGCTCCTGAATGTGTTTCCAGTTTTTCAAATAATGCCAGTTGTTCACATACCAGTAGAAGCAGCCATCAACGCCGTTTTCAGCCAGTTTTTTGCTGATTTCTTGCGTGCGCGCTTCGGTTGGCAACATAAAGGTTAAGAAGCCAGCCGAGTCGCCTTCGGGATCTGGGATCTGGCGGAAGGTGACTTCTGGAATAGCGGCCATTGCATCTTTAATGGTCTTTTTGTTTTTACGTTGAATATCGATAATGGTATCGAGTTTACGTAACTGCGCTAACCCTAAGGCGGCATTCATTTCCGAAATACGGAAGTTCAAGCCAATGATAGGGTGTGACTCTGCACCGCGGTCTTTACCAATGTGGTCATGACCGTGATCTGAGAACATGTGCGCATTGTTGTAGATTTCTGTGTTGTTTGTGATCACAGCACCACCTTCACCACAGGTGATGGTTTTGACTGAATCGAATGAGTAACAACCCACATCACCGATAGTACCTAGGGCTTGGCCCTTGTAGCTACCACCGATGGCTTGGCAAGCATCTTCTAAAATCAGTAAGTTATGTTTTTTACAGACGGCTTTGATCTCGTCCATCTTCGCCATAGAACCGCACATGTGCACTAAGTTGATGGCTTTAGTGCGTGGGGTAATCGCGGCTTCGATACCTTCTGGAGATAAACACAATGTCTCATCGATTTCGGCAAAAATCGGAATAGCGCCTGCCATAAAAATCGCTTCAACTGAGGCTACAAAGGTAAAAGGTGGCACGATAACTTCATCGCCAGCACCAATGCCTGCAGCCATCATGGCCGTTTGCAGCGCAGCAGTACCGCTTGATAAAAGGTGAGCATGCTTCACGTTCATCTTCTCGCAAAGTAGTTGCTCCATATCGCGCGTCTTCCAGCGATCATTACGCATATGGTCGAAGTTGTAACGGAAGGTAAAACCGTTTTCCATAACGTCAGCGACTTCCTGCTTCTCTTCAGGACCAAATAATTCAAAACCGGGCATGGAAGGTATCTCCTTAGAATTTGTGGCGCATAGGTCGCCTGCAATTAACTGGCGGATTATAACTGGCGTAATAGACCCTTGCGATGTTTTATTGCTGAAAATTGTCATGGAAAAAGAAAAACCTGCACAGGGGCAGGTTTTATCTGAGCATTGATGACACTCAGCTAAGGGTTAAAAGCCTATATTCAGGCTGTTAGCGTGGATTGGCTAAACCATGTTCACGGTCAACCGTGACATCTAAATCTGTCAGTAAACCGTTATCAATGCCGTAAATCCAGCCGTGTACCGCCACTTCTTGGCCGCGATCCCAAGCTTCTTGCACTATGGTTGAACTGGTCACATTAGCAACCTGCTCAATCACGTTTAGCTCGCACAGGCGATCAAAACGTTTGGCTTCGTCCATCTGTTGTAATTCTTCCTGATAAATACGATAGATATCACGTAAATGCCCGAGCCAGTTATCGATGAGTCCTAAGCGTTGCTGACCCATGGCCGCGCGCACACCACCACAGCCGTAGTGACCCACCACCATAATATGCTTCACCTTGAGCACATCGACGGCGTATTGCAGTACAGATAAGCAGTTAAGATCGGTATGGATCACCATGTTGGCGATATTACGGTGAACAAAGACTTCACCGGGCATAAGATCAATGATTTGGTTTGAGGGTACGCGACTATCTGAGCAGCCAATCCACAGGTATTCAGGATGTTGCTGTTTCGCTAATTGTTCAAAAAAATCAGGATTTTCTTGGCGTATACGTCCGGCCCAGCGGCGGTTATTGTCGAATAAAGGTTTGAGTAGTTTCATTTTAACCTATTGTTTTATTGACATATAAAATGTCTTCTCATGCTCTAATTCATGCAAGCAGCACATTTTTAGCAAGAGTATACCAGCAAATTTGGCTCTGCTGGTCTATCCAATTAAGGTTTGAATCAGGATATTGAAAAATCGAGATTATTTTTTCTTAATAGTACTGCAAATGGATAAGCCCTCTCTGAGGGTTCAAGCACCATTTGATTTTGATAGTGTGTTTGTTGTTTATATCGCACAAATGCTGAGTGGAAACCTTGTCCGCCACAGGTTAAGGCGGACAAGGATGATGCAGTATGGGTTAGAACTTACTGATCACTTTCACGCTGTCGTTTACTTCGCTGACGTCAACAAATCCGATCATATTGGGATTGGCGGCAATCAATGCGAGCATTTCAGCGCTGGAGTCGACGACTTTGGGCGGTTGACCTTGGCCTGAAAAGACCAGTTTTGACCAATAGGCTTTTAACTGACTCTCGGTTTTATTAAGGATCTGTTTAACAAAGGCATCACGTGCGGGCGTGCCTTCAGGTTGATCGAGTGCGACGACAGTGCCACCACTGGGGAAAGACTTGAGTTTGCCTAAATAGATCCGTGAAATATCCGCAGCGCTAATTTCTGACGTATTAGAAGGGTGCACCACGACGGCAATTTCGGCTTGAACACAGGCACTGCCAAATAGAAGCGCACTGGCGACTAAGGTTTTTATCATCAACCGAGAACTTATTAATAGTTTCATGCTTAACTCCTTAAAAAACTAAGTCTATTGCCATACTCAGCAACTGTTCATCGGAGGACGGTTTGTCGTTACTGTAGTTGGTGTACTCTAGTTTCAGTGCTGCAGAAGGATGGAAATCCCAGCGGGTACCTATGATGTAGTAGGCGCTGTCTTCCTGTTGTGCTTCAAGCGCCGCTTGTGTACCAAAAACAAGCGGTGCGAGTGCAGCTTGGTTTGCCGGTGGCAGACCATTGTAAACAGGTAACATAGCGTCATAGGCATCGTATTGGGGCTCACCTTTATCAATACCGTAGGTTAAGTGGAAGGTGAAATCGTGATAGCGGATCCCGCCGGAAACAAAGGCTGAATCTTGAATATTAAAGCTACTGGGATCGACATCAATTCGTGTGTATTCGGCCAAAATAAACCATTTTTCAGCATCATATTTAACGTTAGCGCCAATGAGTAACGCGCTGTCATTAATTGGTAAAAGATCATCAACCACTTGCTGAGTAAAGAGTCCGGTTTGAGAAATTGCATTGCCTAAGCCAAGCAGTGCGGGTAATTCGTAGGAGAAATCGGTAACTATGCCAATATTTAAACCGTACTCAAACCCATAGGTTACAAAGTTAAAGTTCATTATGTGGCCCTCGGCGGAGAAGGGCGCAGGAGGCGTTGATGAACCCGTAGGCGAGTAGTCAGAAACTGAAGTGGTAATGTATTTATAGGTCAAACCTACTTCGGTATCTCCCCATAAATCGGCATAAACTAAGCCTACACCTTCACCTGAATTAAATGGCAGTGAATAAACTCCGCGGGGCGGAGTGATCCAGTGATAGGCATAGCCTACATCAATATAATCGGAGTATTTATAGAGATTAAAACGTTGGCGACCCGCCATAAGCATAAGTTTGTCGCTGATGTCATAGGATATATAAGCCCATTCGAATTCAGCGCTATAATCGTTACTGCCTCTGGATAGCACTTGTGCAGTCGCTCTTAAGCCACTACCAAGATCGGCGGTAAATTGTAAGGCAACTTTGGAATCATTATTAAAATCGAGTTCTTTGTCGTAACCATAATAGCTTTTATCGTCACTTAGACTTGAGCCCGCGACAATAGAGGCAAATCCATTTATTTGAACATCGGCATAAAGAGACGGCATATAAAGTGTGCTGAATACGCAGAGGGCAACTGTACTTTTTCTCATGGCAGAATACCTTGTTGAGGGAATACAGTATAAAGGTAGTTGATAATTAGTAGATTTCACCTTTGCGCAACATTTTTTAAGCCGCTTGGAACAAAAACAACGTCTTTACTTCTTAATAGAGGTTTCACAGGTGAGTTTAATGAAACGAGGCGTGCTCAATAACAGACTTTAATAAAGTAAAGCCTAATGTATTTATCCATAAAATAGGAATTAAGTATGGGTGAGCAATATTGATATAAGCACATCTTGGTAACATGTGCTAAGTAGAAATACTCATCTTCAAGATGCGAGTTTTCGCACCTTGAAGCGTAGATTTAGCGATTGATTAATAATGTTTAGCCAGAAAATCGGCTAAATGTTGGTTAATAAATTCCGCTTGTTCGAGAGTTGATATGTGTCCTGCCGCAGGAATATGCACAAGTTGGCTGCCATCAATGGCATCACTCATCAGGTAACTTTCCAATACGCTGCGGGCCTTATCTTCCACGCCAGCCATGATGAGGCAGGGCAGCGTCAATTGCTCGGCGTATTCCATGGTATCGCGACGACCAAAAATCATTCGTCCAAGTTTAACTATCGTGGGGATTTCCTCCGCTGTGATACTGGCAAGGGACTGTTCAAAGCCCGTAACCAGTTCGGGCGTGTTATTCTCGGCATCATTGGCGAAGAATAAAGGTGAAATTGCACTGATCAGCGGCGCAGGGATCGCCTTAGCGGCGGTAATCATATCCAGCATGCCATCATATTTCGCACGGGTGACTTCGGGTTCGAAACCGATAAAACTGTTGAGCATAACGAGGTTTTAACTCTTGTTGGTGCTTTCAGTACCAATTCTGCGCCCCACATAGCACCGACAGATTGTCCGACAACACTAAAGTGAGTTATCTCAAGAGCATCCATTAGCTCAAGCATTTGATCGGCAATATCGAGTAGCGTTTTGCAGTTATTGGGCAGTAAATCTGACTGACCATGGCCCCAAAGTTCAGGCACTATGCAGCGATACTGGGCGCTTAAGGTGGCAATTTGAGGCGCCCACATAGCGCTATCCCATAAATAACTGTGCCCAAACAACAATACAGGGCCTGAGCCGACATCAAGGTAACTTAATTTTCGATCGGCAATAACAAGCTGCTGACGGTGTGAAGAAAAATCCATAAAACCTACTTTATCAAATATATCATTGTGTTAAACCGCATTTTGGCGCCCATTTTGACGATATAGCGCTATGCTTAACCTGTGTTGACTGATCTTTGCGAGTATTTCGTGATTAGGGCTGAGCGATACGCAGCACGTATTCATCTATTAGACTGTCTAATCGGGCGAGCACTGCACCTTTTAGCAACATATCACTGTTTTCTAACAGGATTGCCAGTTCGGCACGATCGAATTGTGGCAACAATAACTGCGCTACAGGGAAATAGCTGATATGCCAAGGCTCAGGACTTACCGCACTTTGTCCCTGCTGAAACGGGAAGTAAAAGCCAAAATCATGGGCATTTTCTACCAGCCAAGCATGCAATTTAGCGCAGGGACCATCCTGAACATATTCAGCTTCAACAAGGCGCAGGGTTTTAACATCAATTTGAGCCGCATCGAACACATCGAGATCGGTACCCCAATGGTGGCGTGAAGCGCCAGGCAACGCCGACCAGAGCAAAATCAAGTCAACTATGGCATCGTCACTTAAGCCCTGAATATTGACCGGTAACTCATTGGCATCCAATACCGCGCGTTTACCACTAGCCTTGGCATTCCAAATTGCCAGTTGCCGTTCAAAGGGACGATGAGCCGAGCAAATCGCGAGTTTTATGCCCGCATCTTCAGCTTTTGCCGCCATAGACTTAAAGGCGATAGCTGTGTTCTCCTCTAACCCAAAGCTATGATAACTAAGGTGATACGGGCTTAAATAATCCACCAATTCAGGGGAGCTTAAGCCGTAAAGCTTTGCGGTTTCGGGACGGATCTTCAGATGTGCTAACACAGTAATTGTTCCAAAATGACTTCATAACACAGGGCTAACTGCTCAAGGTCGTCCACTTTAACGCATTCATTCACTTTATGAATGGTGGCGTTGACAGGGCCAAGCTCTAACACTTTGGCGCCCGTTGGCGCGATAAAGCGACCGTCTGATGTGCCGCCTGTGGTTTGCGGATCGGTTTCATAACCTGTGACTTGGCGGATCGCGATACGAGTTGCATCTAATAACGGGCCATCACCGGTTAAAAAGGGAAGGCCATTGAAAATCCAGCTGATATCGTAATCTAGCTCATAGGCTTTCAATAGAGTTTCAACCCGCTCAATCAAGATTTCGGCGGTCACTTCGGTGGAGTAACGGAAGTTAAACATTACTTCCAGTGCACCAGGGATCACATTTGATGCACCTGTGCCGCCATTAATATTGGCAATTTGGAAGCTGGTGGGCGGAAAGAACTCATTGCCATTATCCCAGTGCATTTGACTTAGCTCGGCCAAGAAAGGCGCGGCTTTGTGGATTGGATTATCGGCAAGGTGTGGATAGGCCACGTGGCCTTGAATGCCTTTCACGGTTAAGTTGCCAGTTAAGCTGCCGCGGCGACCATTTTTGACCACATCGCCCAGCTTTAGGGTCGATGAAGGCTCGCCGACTAATGCCCAGGTGATCTTCTCGTTGCGCGCTTCTAAGGTATCAATGACTCGCGTCGTGCCGTTGATGAATGGACCTTCTTCATCGCTGGTGATCAAAAAGGCGATAGAGCCATGATGATCGGGATGTTTAGCCACAAACCGCTCGGTGGCAATGATCATAGCCGCCAGTGAGCCTTTCATGTCCGCTGCGCCTCGGCCATATAAGTAGCCATCAATGATGGTGGGCACAAAAGGCGGCGTGTGCCAGCGGCTCACATCGCCTGTCGGCACAACGTCTGTGTGACCCGCAAAACAAAAAACGGGGCCTTCATTACCACGGCGAGCCCACATATTGGTGGTGTCTTCAAATACCATAGGTTCGATATTAAAGCCGATGGCGCTGAGTCTTTCTGCCATTAAGGTTTGGCAGCCTTCATCAAGCGGCGTCACCGAAGGGCGGGCGATCAGCGCTTTTGTCAGTTCTGTAACGGGATAATTGTCGGCTGGCATCATACTGAGAATACTCTTTTATAGGCGGCTTCATCAAAGCCAATCAGCACTTGTTCACCGACGACTAAGACGGGGCGTTTGATCAGTGTCGGTTGCGCCAGCATAAGTTGAATGGCTTTGGCTTGATCGATATCGGTTTTATCTGCGTCACTGAGCGCACGAAAGCTCGTGCTGCGCTTATTGAATACGGTTTCCCAGCCTGAGGTGTTACACCAGAATTCGAGGTCTTCTTGACGTAGGCCGTCATCTCTAAAATCATGGAAATGAACTGGAAGTTGATGATTTTCAATCCATTTACGTGCTTTACGCACTGTATCGCAATTCTTAATACCGTAGAGGGTCAAAATGATGCTCCAGTGTGGATGGACGCTTGGCTTGCAAGCATTGATTTTGCTGGCATTGTGGCATTGTGCGCCGCATGTCACAAGTGGGATGTGTTACTGAGATAGCGTGAGCATAAAATGTCAGTGTGCTTGAAGCGTATTGGGATTATCGGGTGATGTCTGTCACTTTATGTAACCAAACGCCCTCAGAGCGTTTAGTCATATCTTGCTGCTTACTGATGCCGTATAGCACGCTTCATTGAGTGCGCTGCGGGCTTAACGGTAATGGGATGGCGTTGACTAAAGTTGCCAATTTAAATCAAAATCATAGCGAATGCCTAAGGCTATGATAGTGTCGTCTTCACGTTGATCATTATTTTGTTGTAAATATTCTAAATGCATGCGGACATTTGTTGCGGCTTGCCACTCTAAGGTGAGATTGTATCCATCATAATTTTGGCTGCTGGTATCTTCTATCCCATCTTCAAACCTGAAGTATCCTAGTTTCAGCTTATAAGCTTTCGCAACTGGAATCGCGATGGCGCTATCAAATGTATTACCGGTTCTATTGACTGCGGTTTCAAATTCGTAGTCTTTATGCTGATAACCAACGGCGGCATATATGCCATTGCTAAATTCATAGGAAATGACGCCCCCGGCCAGTTGTTCTTCTCCAGTCATAATATCGTTCACATAGGTATCTTGTTGTAAGTAGGCGATACCTACGTGAAATCCACTCTGGTTAAATCCTGCGCCGACATTAATTACATCGGTACCACTGCCACCTGAGTTACCATCAAAAATGGCTGAAGCCATTAAGGTGATTGGCTTAATGTTAAGCTCATAGATCAAGGCATTATCAACAAAAAATGGACTCTCTTGGTTATAACCAAAGGGGCTATTCGCATTGTTAAAGATATCGACATATTCAGCGACTAACGTGTACTGCACCGGCCTTTGGCGCCCAAAAGTCAACTTGCCATAGGGAGAATCTATCCCCGCAAAGGCGAGTCTCGCCTCGCCGAATCGGCCATTGTCATCGAGACGGATTTTCCATTCACCTTGGGCAATGGCACGCCAACCAGAGGCGAACTCGGTTTCAGCTTTAACCCCTAAGCGGGAGAGTGCATCGCCGATATCCCACACATCCTCACCTTTGTCTTGGTATTCTAAGGTCGGACGTAGTGAACCGTAGAGGATAAAACGACTGTCTTGTAGGGAGGATTGCAATGAGGGACTGGCAGGCTCCGCTTTGGCTTGTTGCTCCAGCTCTTTAACTCTTTGCTCGAGTTGTTGCAGTCGTTCCGACTCTTCTGTGGTTGTTTGGGCATTAGCCTGTAGTGGGATCTGAAGCATGCTAACTATGACGAACAACGTTATTTTGCTCATGATGAGGTCCTGTTGTTAGTAGATGTCATGGTGAGCCATGGATAAAATCATGGCTCACTGGCTTAGACTATGAATTTATTAAGGATTGCATCTTGTTCTTTGATGTATTGAGTTTGCGTATGCATGGCTGTATTTGCATGAACTGCAGTGTCAGAAACTTGGACTGATAAATCTTTGATCCTGATAGTATTATTGTTAATTTCTTCAGCTACTAAACTCTGCTCTTCTGCTGCAGAGGCAATTTGTAGGTTCATATCACTTATCTGTAATATTGCTTCACGAATTTTGTTTAATGCGGTATTAGCACCTTGGGCGCGTGTAACCGCATCTTCTGCATTATCTTTACTTTGGCTCATTACCTCTGCAACAGCCCTTGCTCCTGCTTGAAGTTGCTCTATCATGTTACGGATTTGAGTTGTAGATTGTTGAGTCCTTTGGGCGAGGGTTCTGACTTCATCTGCTACCACAGCAAAACCACGACCAGAATCACCAGCTCTTGCTGCCTCAATGGCGGCATTTAAGGCTAATAAATTTGTTTGATCTGCAATGTCATTGATCACTTTCAATATTGTGGCAATGTTGTCAGTTGCAGATTCTAATGTTTTGACTTCAGTGACGGCCATATCGATTTTTGATGACAGGGCATTAATGGCATCAGTTGTATCGCTGACGATTTTAGAACCTACACTTGTCGCTTCATCTGCTTCTTTCGCAGCAGAAGCCGCGCCTTGGGCATTACGGGCTACGTCAGTTGAAGTGGTTGCCATTTCGTGCATGGCAGTTGCAAGTTGTTCTAGTTCATGCAGTTGCGAGTTCATGGCATCAGTAGATTGCTGTAATTCTAGCGATGTCATTTCTGAACTTTTATGGATGAGCTGGCCAATGGATTTAGATTGAATGATCAACTGTTGTAGATTTGCCGTGAAGGTATTGAATCCCAAGGCTAACGCTGAAAACTCAGTGTCTGTTTTAGTATTTAAGCGTTGAGTCAAATCACCTTCGCCAGAAGCAACATCTTGAATTGCATCGTTTAATGTTTGTAATGGGCGCATTAAGGTTGTGATCAATAGTAGTAGGGTTGTGATACTGATGATTAAGGCGATAACGGAATAGAGAATAGAGCTATTGCGTAAGTCCGTCACTGCAGCATAGGCAATCTCCTCATCCAAGATAACACCAACATACCAGTCCTCTCCCGCAACGCGTGAGAAATCCAAGGTGAAACTTTTTCCCTCTATGGTTACTTTTTGTGGCGTTTCCATCACTTTGACATTGGGTAAATAATCGGCCATAAGAGTGCCATTTCGTTTTTCCTCTGGGTGGGCTATGGTCGTTCCATCCCCAGAAACAATAAACACATGGCCAGCGTTGAAAAGTTTGACCTCATTGACGAGTTTGGCTAACCCGACCAAGCTAACATCGTAGAAAATGGCACCGATGAATGTACCTTGATCTTTCACGGGCGTCGCAATTGAGACGAGAATTTCACCGGAGGCTGAGTCCGCATAGGGAGCCGTGATGATTAATTTATCGGCTTGTTTTGCATCGAGATACCAAGGCCTTACTCTTGGGTTCCATCCCGCACCTGGATCCCAGCTAGGATTATTATTGATATTCGTGCCATCTTTTTCATAACCTAAACCGACGAGAATAAATGCATTTTTAACTATGGGGCGAGTGATGACTGCGCTGATGTGTGCGGGCGTGAGATCTTGTTCCAGTAGGCTGGTCGTATAAGCTGCCAATTGTTTACGGGCTTCAATTTCCGATGAAACCGTATTTCTAACCCCATCGACGATTTCGGTGACACTGGCTTCCACCTGTGCCTGCATTTCATTCTGAATCGAGTAGTATTGTTTGGTCGTTAGAAGCGTTACTGTCACTAACAGTAACGCAGAGGATGCGGCGACAATCTTATGACTGAACTTCATTGTTATTCCTCTGTAATATTAAAAGCACCTTTAGATGTATAGTCATGATTTCGTTCGAGAGCCAGCGGGTGCATTGATCTTTTTGCTTTTTGTGACCAATGTGAGCCGATACTCTGACGCTCGAATAGCACTCGCTATACAGGATAGGGAGTTTTGTTGGCCTGGTTGTCTTAGTCTACTCGGCCTGCAAATCGCCACCTTGCTAACGTGCTTTCGATTGTCATTCAATCCTACATCTGGGTGGTTGATATTTGGCTTATTCTGTTTTAAATCAGTTTGAAACATTATGTCGGTTTTGCGATGAAAAAATTTCAGCTATCGGACAGGCCTCTTCGCGAGGAAAGTGGAGATAAATAAAAGGCTGGCGCCTTTGGGGGAGCCAGCCTTTTTATATCAATCAAGGGTATTTTCAAACTGCTAATTCAAACACTTAAAGTAAAGCTTGATTAGAGCTGTACCGTAAAGATCACGTCTTTACCTGCGGTGACACTACCTTGGGCTTTGTCGAGGTATTTGACATCTTCCATGTTCGCCAAAACGACAGGAGTGAGTAGGCTGTCGACTTGGTCTTTTAGATAATCAATATCGAATGACAGGATCGGATCGCCGACTTTCACTTCTTGACCTTCCTGGGCTAAACGTTTAAACCCTTTGCCTCTCAGCTCGACTGTACCTACACCAAAGTGAACAAATAGCTCTAAACCTTGGGGAGACTCAATACTGAATGCATGATTTGTCTCAAAAATTTTACCTATGGTGCCGTCGATAGGCGCCAGAATTAATTCGCCTTTGGGAGCGATAGCGATGCCATCACCGACAATCTTTTCAGCAAAAACCACGTCGGGGACTTTTTCAATGGCGACGATATCGCCGGAAACGGGGGCATATACCATGATACCGCCAGCTAATTGAGTCTGGCCCGATACCAAGCGCCTTATTCGGCTTAAAAATCCCATAATCTAGAGCCTCTTTTGCTTGTTTTTGTCATTGTTTTTGTTCTGTAATGCAGCATAACGAATAAATGTCTCTATTTATAGCTTGTTATACACTGCTGTAAGCTTGCAATTCTATCTTGTTGTAATGCCGTGTGCGCTAATGCCGAAAATTGTGTGATGCTGCCTTGGCAAATAGCTGCTTTCACTTCTAAGAGTGAGCTTAAGTTAACACTGAGTTCGTCCAACCCCATGCCGATTAACAGTGGCGCAATTTGCGGTGAACTGGCGAGTTCACCGCACAGAGAAACTTTAACATTAGCGGCCTTAGCTTGGGTTATTGTCATGTTAATTAAGGCTAAAATGGCAGGCGAAAGGGACGGATAGTCACGGGTAAGCTGCGGGTTTGTCCTATCGGCGGCCATTGCATATTGGGTCAAATCGTTGGTACCAATGCTGACAAAATCGAGTCTTGGCAGCATAGCGTTGAGGTTGAATACCGCAGCAGGTGTTTCGACAACGATACCGTAGCTAAGTTCGCCATAGCCTTTCTCTTCTTCTTCCAAGGCATCTTGGCACTGGGCAATGAGTGCAAACACCTCGTCCAATTCTTCGACTTGATTGACCATAGGGAACATCAAACGGATCGGGCCATGGTTAGCGGCACGCAGAATGGCCCTCAATTGGGTTTTAAATAATTCTGGGTGCGCCAAGGTGTAGCGAATGCCGCGAAGACCCAAGGCGGGATTATCTTCAATTTCTTGGCATAAACAGGGTAGTTCTTTGTCTGCACCTATATCTAAGGTACGGATGGTAAAGGTTTTACCGCCTAGGGTGTGCAATGCATCGCAATATAAGCTGTATTGGGCTTTTTCATCGGGCAGGGTGGCGACGTTCATCAACATAAATTCGGTGCGAAACAAACCTATTCCATCGGCGCCGACATCGCTGACATGGGTGATGTCGTTGAGATTACCCACGTTTGCCATGAGTCCCACAGTATGACCGTCTTGGGTTTGCGCTGGGACATCCTTGTAAGTTTGAAGTGCTGCGCGCCTTGCTTGTTCATGGTGAAAGGTGACTGTGAGTCTTGCCTGTTGGTCTGGATTGGGATTGACACAAAGTTCACCCGCGAGTGCATCGAGCACTAAGGGCGTGCCGTTGGGAATAGAGTCTGCGTCGAACTGACAACTTAACATGGCTGGAATGCCGGCTGCTCTGGCTAAAATGGCCGTATGGCTCGTTAAACCGCCCGTTTTCAGTACAATACCGCAAAGGTTTTCCCGCGGCAGTAAGGCAAATTCGGCGGGGGTCAAATCCTGCGCTAATAAGATAGTGGGTCTATCGAGTTTTTCGAGTCCTTGAGCTAAATGGCCGTTTATCGCCGCGACGACTCTTTGGCCTAAACAGCGCACATCTTGGGCTCTATTGGCTAAATAGGGATCATCTAAGGATTGTAACTCATTGGCCTGATGGGCAAAAATACGTTCAACCGCCACACTTGCCGACAATTGTAAGGTGCGAATGGCATCGTTCACTTGCTCGATTAATTCATCGTCTTCTAATAACAATAAGTCGGCTTCGATCAACTGATAATTTTCGGAGTCACTATCGAGTGCAGCTTGACTGTGGGTCAGTTGTGCCTGTAGTTCTTGCAAGGCTTTGGCAAATTTACCCTGTTGTTGAGGGATTTTAGACAGGGGAATAGGGCGATAATCGAGGTGATGTTCGGTGTGGAGCAGGTGAAGTGCCTGTCCAAAGGCAATTCCCGATGACACTATAATCCCCGTTATTGACATATCCCTTCCTAAATTAACCACTGAACTGAGTGTCCGTTAGCGATAGCGAGTCTAGTTGAGTGACGCTAAGCTTGTAAAGTGTTTGTATGTAAAGCATTAGCATGCCAAGACGGTCAAGATGAGTTTTTTTGCGTGTCGGTTAAATCTGCAGATAAACGCACTTTAGCGCAAGAAAAGGCCTAGCTTAGGGTTATGAGCAGCTCAGAGACTTTCTCAACCGCGGCCTGTGCCTGTTCACCTTCGGCAAACACTCTTACCGTGACGCCAGAATATAAGCCTAAGGTTTGTAGCTTAAACAGACTCTTAGCACTGGCTTGCTTACCATTACATTCGACCATGACATCACAGTCAAAGGTTTTGGCTTCTTTAACCAGTAAGGCTGCTGGACGGGTGTGAATGCCATGTTTGGCGGTAATGGTGACTGTTTTTTCGTACATAGTAGATGAGCTCATATTTAAAGGGGTATTACACTTCGTCTTTCGATTCTATGATGTGATAGCCCTGTTTTTTCAAGGCGGCGATGGCACTTTTGAGACGATTATTTTTTACTAAAATGTAATCGGTATCAAAGGTCGAAATCGCAAAAATACTGATTTGTTCGTCCGCTAAGGTGCCAGACACTTTAGATAAAATGCCTGTCATCGAAAATCCCAGTGGCCCGAGTACTTCAAAGCAACACCAGCCCGGTTCTTGCTCTAGGCTGTCGAGTTCCATTTCACTGGAAACGACTAAAGATAAACCTTCTTGGGTCTTACCAATGAAATACATGTCCTGTGCAAAAACCTCACTGGGCAATACGGCATTCGGGCTAAAGCTATGAATTGTGTACTGTTCAGGGTGAACGGCTAAGGTCATTCGCATGGCAGTGTCTCGGTTGGATTTTTAAGGCTAAAGCATACCGCATATCAAACGTTAGCGTGACAGAGAATTTGTGGTTAATGGGATTTTGTCGTTGAAATTCATTATTGGTGAGATAGCGGTTAACAAGCGTTACCAGAAGGTTTACCCAAAGAAAAGGGCGCCCTATGGCGCCCCAATCGACAAGTCATGCCGTTCTCATACACTTTAGTTAGATTTTAAACTGGCCTAAGGTGCGGGACATGTCTTGGCTAATGTCTTGCAGTGACTGAGCTGCATGGCTATTACTTTCGTTAGCTTTTACTGAGACTTCGGTTAATTCCGAAATATTACAAATATTTCGATTAATTTCTTCGGTCACCAGTGATTGCTCTTCGGTGGCGCTGGCTAATTGTGTGTTCATGTCACTGATATGGGCAATCAATTGCAGAATCGCCGCCATGGCTTTACCCGCTTCGTGGGCTTGGGCCTGTAGCTCATCGGATTGCAGTTGAGTTTGATTGTTGCTCTTCATCACTGAGCCAACACCGGATTGGATCTCGCTAATGATTTTTTGGATCTCATTGGTCGATTCTTGGGTGCGAGTAGCAAGGGCGCGGACTTCATCGGCAACTACGGCAAAACCACGGCCGTGGGTCCCAGCTCGAGCAGCTTCAATGGCGGCATTAAGGGCGAGTAAGTTGGTCTGCTCGGCAATGCTGCGGATCACATCGAGAATGCTACCGATTTGCTGTGAGGCGACGCCCAGCTTTTGGGTGATGACTTCAGAGGCTTTTAATTCTGCCACCAGTTTTTCTGTGTTGCTGACTGTGTTGTCGATCACGACTTGGCTTTGCTGCGCTTGTTCTTTTACGCTGTTCGCCGCATCGGCCGCTTGTTGGGTGTTGCTCGCCATTTCATGGGTAGTCGACAGCATTTGATTGACGGCTGTGGCGACGCTGCCTGTTTCTCTGTGGATATGTTCAGCACTCTGATTGGACTCTTCAACTGCAATCAAAAGCTGTTTTGCATCTTTATCTAATGCTTGGCCTAAAGGTTGTAAATGGCCGACCATGTCGCCAATTTTTTGGGCGAACATGTTGAAGGCGCGGGCGAGATGGGCAATCTCATCTTTACCTTGAGCATTAATGCGCTGACTTAAGTCGCCTTCGCCTTGGGCAATATCTTCAAGGGCATCAATAGCATCATTTAATGGTGAGGTGATGGAATGGTTAAGCACAAGGAAGAAGGCAAAAATCGGCACTGAAATCAAAAACATGATAATCAGATAGTCGATAATGACTGACTTTAAGCTTGCTTTGACATCGCTAAGATAGGCGCCTGTGATGACTGTCCAACCCCATTGTGGGTAGTAACGGGCTTCTGCGAGCTTATCTTCGATGGCACGTGTCATAGGATCGGCGATAGGGTATTCGAGGGTCGTTTTCGATTTAGCACGCGCTAATGGCAGCATAGTGGCTAAGGGATTTGTGCCATTAGGTAACTTGAAGGTTAATGCTGAGGTGCCAATAAGATTTGCGCTATCCCCGTGGGCGAGGATTTGATTATTATCATCAATAACAATGAAGTAGCCTGAACCTGAATAGCGAGTTTGATTGATTAAATCCGCGGCGATTTGTTTAGCTTCTGCTTCGCTAAACTTACCTTTGAGAGCATCCTGACGGTGCACATCTATCACGCTTAACATGCTGGCGAGCTGACCGTCTATCTGCAACCATTTCTGCTCAATTAAATTGCTGTACTGCTCTTTAATTGAAAAACTGGCAAAACATACAGTCCCTATCGCGGCCATAAGGAGCATCATCATTAAGCGTTGTAAAATGGTAAACCGGCGCAAAAACGTGATCATTTGGATTCCTTAAGGACTTATTATTGTGCATCAATATACCTGCGAATCAATCTCAATTGAATCGTCTGTGACATAAATTAAGCAAAAGCCGTTATAAAATATGAGTTTCTTTGATCTAAAGCAGGGAATAGTGATAGGGAACTTTAATCTGTTGCATTATGGGGCATGTTCTTATTAAGTTAGACCGTTTTATAAGTCGTTTCATGTTGAAGGTTTTATCTGATCTATTAAATATCAATAAGTTAGCATTATGTTAATTTTGTCATCTTGCTATATTAGGCTAATCAATTGTTTTAATTTTGATTTTTTACGCTTTTACGCGCAAGATTAATTCATTATTCAGTTTGAGAATCGATTATGACCACAAATACTATCGTAACGTCGGATGATATTTTACTGAAGTTATGCCACTCAGTCGCCCACGTCCTTTCTAGCACCAGTGCCAGCAATGTTACCCATGCGGGTATGGTACAAAGTATTGCGCGTACTCGTCTTAAACCTGATCTCGGTTGTTTCTCGATTTTTGATGGTGGTTTTTCAGGCCTAGTGGTGATCAACTTTTCTGCCTCTGCAGCGATTGAAATCTACCGTCGCTACATGCTGAACATGGGCATGCCTGAGTCTGAGCTCGCGTTTTCACATACTTCAGATGAAGTGAGTAATGTGATGGGCGAACTGATGAACCAAATTCTAGGGGATTTTATTAATAAAATTTCTAAAGAATTGCAAACGTCAATCAGCCAAAGCCAGCCAAAAATGTTGACGATTAATAAAGAGTTAACTATATCAATCGACGCTAACTTAGACGATGCGGTTGCCCGCAGAGTGTCGTTTAGGACTGAAAATAACCATATTTTTTACCTCGAGTTTGCCATGGACAAAACCGAATTCATTCGCTTAGATGAATTTGTCTACGATGAAGAATTCGATCCCGATAGTCTGTTAGAGCAGCACAGTTCGATTGGGGGAAATAACGACTCAAATTCGAATGTTTCGCCTTGGGTTAAGATGGCCGATAAACCCGCCATTGCGACTCGTGCCATTGATAATGAAGCCGATGATTTGCTCGATCAGCTCGGCATTTAACCAGAGTCTCTAATGTAAGACGGATGTTAACGCATTCGTCTATACAAGTGAGTGGAACTGTTTTAGTATCGACGCAAAATAATAACTAAGGTTAAATCCTCTTTATGGCATCGAAAGCGACCTCGATTGATATTGCTTATCGTGCTGGCGTATCCCAGTCAACGGTTTCCCGTGCCCTTAGAAACAGCCCGTTAGTCAATTTAGAAACTCGCCAACGTATTCAAACCATTGCCAAAGAGCTAAATTATAAGGTCGATAAAAATGCCAGCAATCTTCGCACCCAAAATAGCCATACCTTAGCGCTGTTATTGTGTGAAGACCCCACCAACGATGACTCGTTAATCAATCCTTTTTTCCTGTCTATGCTTGGCTCCATTACCCGAGCAACGGCGCAGCAAGGTTATGATTTATTGGTTTCTTTTCAGCAATTGTCCAGCGATTGGCACGCCGATTATGAAGACAGTAATAAAGCTGACGGCATTATTTTGCTCGGTTACGGCGACTACATGGACTACGAGCAAAAGTTGGAGCGATTGCTCGCGCAGAATACTCATTTTGTGATCTGGGGTGCTGAGCATAACAATAAGTCAGTGCTATCGATTGGTTGTGATAATCATCAAGGCGGCTTGATTGCAACAGAGCACTTGATTTCCCTTGGTCGTAAAGCTTTTGCCTTTTTAGGCGATGCCTCGAGCCACAGCCCTGAGTTTAGGGACAGATATTTAGGCCATGTGAAGGCGCTGCAAATGGCGAATATTGCTGTCGATCGCACTAAGCAAGTGTCGGCAATTAGCACTGAAAGTGCTGGTTACGATGCGGCTATGGCATTAATGGCCAAAGGCGCACAGTTTGATGCTATTTTTGCTGCTAGCGATCTGATTGCCATTGGTGCTATTCGTGCGCTGAAAGAGAAGGGCATTTCAGTCCCAGAACAAGTTGCAGTGGTGGGATATGATGATATTCCAGTGGCGAGTTTTGCCAATCCGCCATTAACGACCATTAAGCAGAACACCCAATTAGCTGGTGAAATTTTAGTCGACAGTGTACTCAAACTTATCCGCGGACAAGAGGTGAGTGCGCAGCTTATTCCGACGACCTTAGTGGTTCGCAGTTCCTGCGGCATTGATAGCGCGCCGCTTAAGCCGTTATAGATGGGCCGTTATTGCTAGGAGCTTGCTGTTTTTTGCTGGCAAGTCGTTGAGCACTTAATTTGCTTATTGAAACATCGCCGATAATCCTTGGATTTATCGGCTTTTTGCTTTTGGGGATCACTTAACCGCACATTGACGTAAAAACTTCGGCACATCTGCTTTGGTTTTCTTGGCGATTTTTTGCAGTAACTCGAAGGTGGGAGCATTGAGACCGAACTCTTGCTGAAGGTCTGCCAGCATTGCCAGCCACAAATGGCCAGTCATTTCGGCATCGGCTAAGGCGCGGTGAAAGGTGCCATCGCTTGGTAACTGTTTATAGCGCACTAAAGTACCTAGCTGATGATTCGGTGCCGCTTGATATAAACGTCTTGCCACTAGCAAGGAGCAACCAAATTGCCCTTGATAGCGATGGCGAATTTGGCCAAATTCCGCGTCTAAAAAGCGCTGATCAAATGCCGCATTGTGGGCGACTAAGTTATGATCGGCGATAAAGTCGGCAAAACGCACCATCACTTCATTGCAGGGCGCTGCATCCCTGAGCATTTGATTGCTGATCCCTGTGTAGTCCTCAATAAAACGACTTATTCTAAATCCTGGGTTCATCAACTCTGAAAATCTTTGGGTGATCACGCCGTTTTCAATTAGCACAGCTCCGATTTCAATCGCGCGGTCCCCTTGATTAGGCGATAGCCCTGTGGTTTCAAAGTCGAGCGCGACCAAAGTGTTAGCAGCAGATGTAGGCATAGATCTTATGTGGACTCTATAAATGATGTGTCAGCATTGCCGTCTTTGACAGTACAACGCTTTTAGATAAGCCGATTGTAATTCAATACGTTAGTAAATTCACTATCACATTGACGCTGATAAAAGACTTAATGCTTTGTTGATCCGGTCGAGCTTTCTTGGTTTCGCTTCCTGTTAGCATTTACCTCTATGAATAACAGTTTGGTTTGTGAGCGACCCATGCAACTCGATATTAATGGCTTAACACCCGCGCAATTTTTAGCAGAATATTGGCAGAAAAACCCTTTGGTTATCCGCCAAGGATTCAAACATTTTCAAGATTTAATCTCGCCCGAAGAGTTAGCTGGGTTAGCCATGGATGAGCTGGTGGAATCTCGGCGAGTGTACCAACAGGCTGGGCAATGGCAGGCTGAATTTGGCCCTTTTGATTCCTACGATCATCTCGGTGAACGGGATTGGACTTTGATCGTGCAAGCCTTGAACAACTGGGTGCCCGATGCAGAAGCCCTGATCCAATGTTTTGATTTTATTCCGCGATGGCGTTTAGATGATGTGATGGTGAGTTTTGCCACTCCTGGCGGTGGCGTGGGACCGCATATCGATCTGTATGATGTGTTTATTTGCCAAGGCTCGGGACGTCGCCGCTGGCGCGTAGGCGATCTGGGACCGCACAAAGAGTTTGCTGCGCATCCCGCTTTGCTGCACACAGAAGCTTTTGAACCGATTATCGATACTGAGTTATTGCCCGGCGACATCCTTTATATTCCCCCAGGATTCCCCCATGACGGCATAACCTTAGAACAGTCTTTAAGTTTTTCAGTAGGTTATCGCACCGCTTCCGCCAAAGATATGGTAAGTGCTTTGGCTGATCATCTGTCTGAGCAAGATTTAGGCGCACAGCAGATTGAAGATCCAGACCGCGAGCTGACAACGCGCAGTGGTTGTGTCGATAATCGCGATTTAGTGCGGTTACGCACGCAACTGACTAATATGTTAACCGATGAACTGGTGAGCGAGTTTTCGGGCCGCTATTTAACTCAATCTAAATGCGCCCTCGATTTACCCGATGAGCCGTTGGACATCACGCAAGACGAAGTGCTCGCTTGGCTCGATGAGCAGCCGCTTATTCGCCTCGGCGGACTGCGTTGTTTGTATTTTGATATCAATGTGGGACAAGGCGTTGTCTATATTAATGGTGATAAGTATCTGCTTTCAGCCGAATTGGCCGCGGTGATCCCACTACTATGTGATAGCAATCAGTTAGATAAAACCGCCTTAGCCCCCTGGTTAGCCGATGCCGATTTGCTTACGCAGCTGACTGAGTGGGTGAACCTCGGTTACTGGTACTTTGAAGACCTGAGTGATGAAGAGTGTTAAGGCTGAATTAGCTCTAAAGCCCTACAGGTTTAAAAACTGAACAGTTTTTAAAGTGGCATGTCAGCGACTTACTAACATGGTATTCTTTTATCAATGGACTGATAGTAATGTCATTTGCATAGTACTGTTCAGTCATACTGAGCAATGAAAGCATTGGTCAAAGTCGAGGTCGTAACTCAACCAAATTCACTTAGTTGTGGCACGCCCTGCCATCGGAATAAAAAAGGAGGCTAATTAGCCTCCTTTTTGTGGTTTAAATCTTACTGAGTGGATTACGCAGCACGTTCCTGTGAAGTGGTTGAAACCACTTCTGGGCGCAGTTCTGCTGGGTCAAAGTCATCAACGTTGATTGATTTCATACGACCAATTTCTGCTCTTTCCAGTAATTGCACTTCGGCATCGCTTAACACACCTAAGGCTTTACCTTCTGCGGCAACTTTATCTAACCACATAAATGGTAGACGTTTACCACTGGCTTTACAGACTTTGTCATGTAGCGGTTCAGACGCGATGATGTCGAGCAGTGTTTGTTCTTGGATACCCACAGCATTGTGATCAGAGTTAGTCCAGAACTGACCTTTACCTAAACGGTCACGGCTTTCACACGGTGTTTGCATGATCTTAGCAACTTTATGATCTAACACATCGCTTGGGCGTTTCAGTGGACGACCGAATGGGAACATCACCACACGTAACGCACCGCCAAGGCCCATAGGGAAGTTATCCAGTAAATCGTCTAAAGAAGCTTGCAGCTTGTACAGCGCATCTTCAACTGCCCATTGTACTAATGGCAAGTCGTCGGTTTGACGGCCTTCATCTTCATAGCGTTTCAGTGTGGCTGATGCCAGATACAGTTGGCTCAGTAAGTCACCTAAACGGGCAGAGATACGTTCTTTACGTTTAAGGTTGCCGCCCAAGGTTGCCATGGCTAAGTCAGAAAGCAGGGCAAGGTTGGCACTGAAACGGTTCATCTGTTGATAATAACGTTTGGTTTTATCTGAATAAGGCGCGTTAGAGAAACGGCTTGATGTCAGACCTAACCAGAAGCTACGGATGAAGTTACTGGTCGCGAAACCAATGTGACCAAAGATAGCCGCATCAAAGTTAGCTAAACCTTGACCCGATTCAGTATCAAACGCTGACTCCATTTCTGCGAGTACATACGGATGGCAACGAATCGCGCCTTGGCCGTAGATGATCATAGAACGGGTGAGAATGTTTGCACCTTCAACAGTAATTGCGATAGGCGCAGCTTGGTAGCCACGGCCTAAATAGTTATTGGGGCCAAGACAAACGCCTTTACCGCCGTGAATATCCATGGCATCGATAACGCATTTCTGCATTCTGTCTGTCAGGTGATATTTCACAATCGCAGAGATAACCGACGGTTTTTCACCTAAGTCGATACCTGTAGTGGTCAACGTGGTTACCGCATCCATCAGATAAGCGTTACCGCCGATGCGTGCCATTGGCTCTTCGATACCTTCAAGCTTACCGATAGGCAATTTGAACTGACGACGAATGCGAGCATAAGCCCCTGTTGCTAGTGCCGCGGTTTTCACGCCGCCAGCTGAGTTTGATGGCAGAGTGATACCACGACCCACTGATAAACATTCCACCAGCATGCGCCAGCCTTGACCCGCCATTTTCGGGCCGCCAATGATGAAGCTTAATGGCACGAATACTTCGTTGCCGCGAGTCGGACCGTTTTGGAACATGCAGTTGAGCGGGAAGTGACGACGACCCGTTTCTACTCCTTCCACATCGGTAGGGATCAAAGCACAGGTGATGCCGAGTTCTTCTTTATCACCAAGTAGATGCTCTGGATCACGCAGTTTAAAGGCTAAGCCTAATACTGTCGCGACAGGGGCTAAAGTGATGTAACGCTTGTTCCAGGTCAGCTTCATCCCCAGAACTTCTTCACCTTCCCATTGGCCTTTACACACAATACCAAAGTCAGGAATCGAGCCTGCATCGCTACCGGCTTCTGGGCTGGTCAGTGCAAAACAGGGGACTTCTAAGCCTTTGGCTAAACGCGGTAAATAATGGTTTTGTTGCTCTGGCGTGCCGTAATGTTGCAGCAGCTCTCCAGGGCCTAAAGAGTTTGGTACGCCAACAGTTGAAGCCAACTCACTGCTTAACCCCGCCAGTTTTTGTAACACACGAGATTGAGCATAAGCTGAATATTCTAAACCGCCGTATTTTTTCTTAATGATCATGGCGAAGAAACCGTGATCTTTCAGATATTGCCATACGTCAGCAGGCAGATCGGCAAGTTGATGTGACACTTGGTGTTGATTCACCATGCGGCACACTTCTTCAACAGGGCCATCGAGGAAGGCCTGTTCGTCTGCACTTAAACGCGCAACTGGGTAGTTATGGAGTTTTTTCCAGTTCGGGTTACCCGCAAACAGATCCGCTTCCCACCAAGTGGTGCCGGCTTCAATCGCTTCTTTCTCTGTTGAAGACATTTCCGGCATGATGCCGCGATATACCTTCATCAGTGGACGACTGATCACATTTTGTCTAAATGCACTGATATTTAACGGCAGCGCGATCACGAGGAAAACGATCCAAGAGATAGGGCCGACAACATCGAGTGTCCATCCTGCTGTCATCACAACAGCGGCTGTAATAGTGGCAGTGAGCAAAGATACCCGAAGGTAAGCTAGGGCTCCTAGCACTAAGATCATGGTGATGATCCAAAGTAGGGTAGTCACTGTAATTCTCCTTAAATATGACCGAGTGCCAACCACAGGTCATAGAGTGTTTTATTGATTGCGATCACAATTATAGTTTGTGGTCAGACCTGTGTCGCATAAAAGTTAAACCTAAGAGAATTTTAATACAAGTATTTTTCAAACAATTGTTTAAATTATTTGTCAGCTTTGATCATTCCACAAATGTCATCAACTAGTTACAATGCCAATAAGTAGTTTTTTTGATTGATGATAGGCGAGAAATATGTGCGAGTTACTGGCGATGAGCGCCAATGTGCCGACCGATATTGTGTTTAGTTTTACGGGATTAGCACAACGTGGTGGTGTAACCGGTCCCCACGTGGACGGCTGGGGTATTACTTTTTACGAGGGGAAAGGCAGCCGTACTTTTAAAGATGCTTGCCCGAGTAGCGAATCGCATATTGCAAAATTGATCAAATCCTACCCGATTAAAAGTGAAGTGGTGATAAGCCATATTCGCCAAGCGAATCGCGGTTGTGTGTCTTTAGAGAATACTCATCCTTTTACCCGCGAATTATGGGGACGTTATTGGACCTATGCCCATAATGGGCAATTGACGGACTATCTGCCCAAGTTTCATGTCTCGCGCTATCAACCCGTAGGCGATACCGATAGCGAACTTGCTTTCTGTTGGATTTTGGAACAAGTCGCCCAGAAGTTTGGTGGTACTAAACCTGAAGATATGTTGGCAGTTTTCCATTACGTCGCAACGTTGGCCGAGCAAATCCGTGCGTTAGGTGTGTTCAACATGATATTGAGCGATGGCGAGCATTTAATGAGCTATTGCAGTAATAACTTATGTTACATCACTCGCCGCGCGCCGTTTGGTAAAGCGAAACTTATCGATACCGATGTGGTGATTGATTTTGATAAGGAAACTACCGCCCATGATGTGGTGACTGTGATTGCGACTCGCCCTTTGACCGAGAATGAACAGTGGCGCATTATGCAGCCGGGTAACTGGAAGTTGTTCAGATTGGGTGAGCTGTTAATTGATCTCTGATGTGATACCACTGAGCTAAATAATGAGGGCAAGCGGATTTACGGTTGACTTTGTTTTGTTCAGGTCACTTTATTAAAAAGTTCGAGTCAGTATCTAACATACCTTCTATACCCGTGATCAATGAAGATGCTTGATTTTCAGTGAAATGAGGATCAAGCTAACGATTATGAAACTACTCCTTACTCCTGAACAAAAACAAGTCCTAGAGACCCAGCATGCTCAAACGCGTGACGGGCGTATTCGTGACCGCATCAAAGCAGTACTGCTTGCATCCGAAGGCTGGACCCCGGCAATGATTTCTCAAGCATTACGCATTCATGAAAGCACTGTACGTAAT
>NZ_JAKKRO010000046.1:0-39079 GCF_025654235.1 Shewanella sp. SM32
TAAATTGACCTGTATAACTCCTTACCAAGGTTTCCTTTTAAAATTTTAAAACGGTACTTCGGAGTCCAAACAATATGATATTTGCAACGCCAATAAACATGTGATGAACTTCTATAATCGCCCATGCTTTTCGTTTCCTCTTACTTGTGGTGAATAAGAAGTCTCTTTTAGCATGGGCGTAATTCAGGCTATAGCCTCAAGGAACAATCACCACCGCCAGAGGCGGTGGTTTTGGGATGACAATAAAAATACACATAACGGATGGCTAGACCACTCGTACAACAGCCATTCTATCGTTATCCCATATGCCACTTCAGTACTAAACCCACACTGGTACTGCAAACCATAAATAAGAACAGGCAGTCATCAACCCTACACGCCAACATGGCGCAAACTGATGCTGCCTAATATCCGACACATTACCTTTGTAATCAATGCATTATTATTGATTATATCGGCCCGCCCAGCAAACAAAAAACGTGCCGAGCGGCCAATATTGCCATCACTAATCCCATGCGCGCTAACGCACAGACGTTCAATATTTAGCAGGTCATGCTGAATGTACGGTTCATGCACTCTTGCACTACACCGGGTTACTTGAGGTTTATATGAAAAAATTCACAGAACAACATAAATCCATCGATAACGATGCACAGAATTCCAACACCAACAAAGCCAATCCTCCCGTCGTAGCCCGCAACCGTCAGATGATCAAAACCACAGTTGCAGATAAAGCTAAACAAGACGTGGATACCAGTAAAAGCACACACAATAAGCGAGGTTGAAGAACTTAAATCAAACGACAAGGAAGATAACTGGACTGAAAAAGAGCCAAATCATCACTCGTTAGCCTAGAACGTGACGAACAAACAGGGAAAAGTTTCATTGATTAAGTGCAAAAACTAAACCATGCAGTAACACACTGCGTTTAGCTCAAGCCGATGCAACCCTTAGTGTACCGGCCCTCTTTACTCAGAGGAGTAGCTCATGAATTTCCGTGGCGTCAAATTACTCACTCATACCAACTGACTCAAAAATGGGGCTATTCACCAGCATATTGACTGTGCATGGTGCAATAACAAACCTAAAGACCACACTCGGTGCACTGTTTCCGAGAAAGGAATTTCAAATGAACATCAATAAAAATCAACAACCACAGCAATATCCAATCGGTTTACAGCGAGCCAAGCACTTCTTATTGGCAGGCTGTATTGCAACAGCGCTCGTGGGCTGTAGTTCAACGCCATTGACTAAGACCGCAGAAATGGAACGGGCTGAACACACCATTGCCCGCGCTGAGCAAGCAAGAGTCGGCCAATATGCCTCAAATGAACTGGCACAGGCCAGACTTAAACTTCAATCTGCAAGCAGCGCATTACTCAATATGGACACTGTCAGCGCCGATCGTTACGCCATAGAGGCGAGCCTTGAGGCCGAACTGGCACAAGCTCGCGCTGAGCTGGCACAAGCCAATAGCGTCAATAATGAAATGAAAAACAATATCAGCATACTGCAGCAAGAAATGTTGCGCCGTTCAGGAGGAATTCAGTAATGAAAAAACTTATCGCTTCGTCGGGTCTGCCTTTACGTTTTAGCCAAATACTGGCATATAGCCTACTCCTAACCACTGTAGCAGCTTGTAGCAGTACGCCCAAAATAGCTGAAGGCATCGGTGATATCCGTACAGAACTTAATAAACTGCAAGCGAATAATGAACTGGCAATTTTAGCCCCTGCTGCCATTAAACAAGCTGAAGAAGCCGTTCGCGCTGCTGAACAACCGGTAAAAGATGAGCAACAATCACAGCACCTAGTGTTTGTTGCTGATAAGAAAGTCAATATTGCCTTAGCTCAAGCGCAGAGCCGCTTTGCCGAGGATCAACACAAAGTCCTCGCTAAAAAACGCGATGACGCCAGATTGGATGCTCGCACCACAGAGGCCAATCAAGCCCATCAAGATGCGCGACTAGCCCGTGCTGATGCTGCAGATGCGCGTCAGGAAACGACCGAACTGCAAGCCCTGCTCACATTGCTGAATGCCCGTCAGTCAGAACGTGGTTGGGTCGTAACCTTAGGTGATGTTTTATTTGACACTGCCAAAGCGGATCTTAAGTCATCGACCAGTCAACATCTAACCAACCTAGCGAACTTTCTGAACAAGTATCCCGCGCGTGGTGCCATGATTGAAGGGTATACAGATAGTGTAGGCAGTGAACAATACAATCTGGGTTTATCGCAGCAAAGAGCTGATAGTGTTAGCCATTTTTTACAAGGAAAAGGGATCCAATCCAATCGGCTCAGTAGCCTAGGTAAAGGTGAAAGCTCACCGGTTGCCAATAATGAGTCCGCCAGTGGCCGCCAGTGGCCGCCAGCAAAACCGTCGGGTTGAAGTCATCCTCACCGACACCGCACAGGCTCCACAGTAGCTATCACTTAATCATATTAAGATTTCAGCGTGATCCTTGCTGACATTTGAATCGAGTCTCATCGCTAATAAGATGAACAGCGCAGAAATTAAGGAGATCAGTAAAAAGCAAAAAGCCCCATCTTTCGATGGGGCTTTTTGCAATTTGGCGGAGCGGACGGGACTCGAACCCGCGACCCCCGGCGTGACAGGCCGGTATTCTAACCAACTGAACTACCGCTCCAAATTCTTCCATATCCAAATATTTGACAGGTATCTAACCCACTAACCCCAGCGTGACAGGCCGCTGATGTTAAAACGATAGTCTAACCAACTGAACTACCGCTCCAAATTTTTCCATATACAAGTATTTGACAGGTATCTAACCCGCTAACTCCAACGTGACAGGCCGCTGATGTTAAAACAGAACGATAATTCAACACACTTATCAAGGCTCTGCTTAAGATGCGAAGAATAATACGGTTGAGCCCTGCAGGCGTCAACCGTTTTTTTACTTCGATTTATCATTTGATTAAAAAAAAGCCAAATCAATTGCAGACCTTGATTTATATCCCAAATATCGCTGCAACGTTCCAGTTCAAAGTCATAAATCAAACACATTAAGCAACGCTTGGCTAACGGTCTTTATCTGCCTCATCTGGCATTGTAAGATCGATTTCATCTAATGAAGGCGCTGCGGGTGAATTTGCAGATGCTTCATTTAATAAACGTAACTCCGCGGCAGCTAAGGCCTGCGCCAAACTTTGGCGCTTACGCCACACAATTAATCCCACCACGCCTAAGACTAATAAGATAGCGTTGACTGTAATGATCCAGAACATTGCATCTTTCTTCGCAAGCTCTTCTTCCTCTGCCGCTTTTTGTGCAGCAACAGCAGCCAACTCTTCAGCACTTGGTGGTGGTTCTGGTGGTTGAATTAAGTTAAAGAAAAGCTCAGGTAAATCCAGCACGATTTCACGACCAGTGACAGTCGTCGTCGCCACAAAACCTTTAATTCGATAACTACCAAACTCTGTCACTGTAGGTAAATCTAATTCAGAGTCAGGCTCAGTGAGACCATTAACAACCAAAGGCAGTTGCAAGCCAGCAGGGCCGACTAACTCAAAGGAAAAATGCGTCTCAGCCAGCTGCAACACTGTCTTATCCACGTGTAACATGACTTTCCATTGCCCTGTTAGCGGATCGTCAGGGGTAATGACTTCTAGATTAATTGGCCGAGGTGACAATTTAAACGGGAATGAAACCTGCCGTTCAAACACATTATTACGTGCCTGCACGACAAACTCATAATCACCCCAAGGCTGCTTTATATTGATATTGCTGGTAAATACACCATCGTCGGGTTTTTCATCGTAATCTTCACCATTGTCTTTATAGGAACCAACAATAATGTCACCCGCGGCAAAGTTTTCATCGCCCGCCTTATGTTTACTCACAAAATGTGCCGTCCATTCGACTAAATAATCTAACCCAGGCATACGCACACGCTGCTCGTCACCCATTAACTGCGCGACAATTTTAACTTGTTCACCTTGGAAGATTGGCTGTGGTAAAGGCTGAACTTCGATTTCGAGTTTAGAGAGCTTCTTAAGGGTTGAACCAGAGACGACCTTGCCCACCAACTGCCAAGGTCCGGGCTGTGGTGACTCAATGTAAATAATATCGCCCGTTATACCATCAACCCACTTAACGGTTTCTGGATGACGATTGGCATACCATTTACTGCCATCGGGTAACACTATGACCACAGGCGCAGAGCCATATTCACGCTCCACTAATAAGGTCATGTTATCGACCATATGATCAATACGAAAACGGTTTTTAAGCTCGGAAGCCGTCTCCAATCCTACAATCGGCGTAGCCTTGGGCGGCTTGACGACTTTTTTAGCGGGATCTAGGTCAGCGGCCAATACACTCGCCACACTAAATAACAGCATAGTGGCAAGCAGGCAAAAAGCTAAAATGGGTTTATGGCGCGACATCGGCATAGTAATTCTTCTATCCTCTCCAGAGGCATTTACCTGATTTTGCGACTAAATCAAGGCGTTGTTCATGCATTGTCAGTTCATCGGCCGATGCGCCAATCACTTTAAGATTAAGTGATTGCGGATCAAAACGTTGAATCCCCCCCGCTTCCTGCCCCGCTTCTTCGTTAGACAAATTAAACTTTGTCTGCCCGCCAGTCATGATCAGATAAACATCAGCGAGGATCTCGGCATCGAGTAATGCGCCGTGGTACTCGCGGCGAGAAGTATCGACGCCGTAACGCTTACAGAGAGCGTCGAGATTGTTTTTCTGGCCGGGATGTAAAAACTTAGCAATCTCTAAGGTATCGAGGATCTGACAAATATCAGCGGTTTTCGGACCACGCGGCTGCAGCAGTGAAAACTCATGATCCATGAAGTTCACGTCGAAGTTCGCGTTATGTGCGACGATTTCAGCGCCGTCGATAAAGTTGATAAACTCTTGAGCAATTTGATGGAAACGCGGCTCTTTAGCCACGCGCTCATCGGTAATACCGTGAACAGCGATAGCTTCGGGATCAATTGCTTGACCTGGATTGATATATTGGTGGTAATAACGCCCCGTCAAACGACGGTTTACCACTTCCACACAACCAATCTCGATGATCCTATGGCCTAAATAGATGGCGCCGCTGCCCTGGTTCATACCTGTGGTTTCGGTATCTAAAATAACCTGACGGCTAGCATTAGAGATAATATTCATGTTTTTATGCGCTTCTTATGACAATTTTTAGTTATACTCGGCCGAAATTCCCGGCTATGGTAACAATTTGATGACTGAACTAAAACTGATCCACATCTTTACCGACGGCTCTTGCTTAGGCAATCCCGGTCCTGGCGGCTATGGCATTGTAATGAATTATAAAGGCCATACAAAGGAGATGTCCGACGGTTTTGCGCTCACGACCAATAATCGCATGGAATTGTTAGCCCCAATCATAGCGTTAGAAAGCTTGAAAGAGCCTTGCCAAGTCGTGCTCACCAGCGACAGCCAATATATGCGCCAAGGCATAATGACATGGATCCATGGCTGGAAGAAAAAAGGTTGGATGACATCAAACCGTACCCCAGTCAAAAACGTTGACCTATGGAAACGATTAGATAAAGCCTCACAGATGCACACAATCGACTGGCAATGGGTTAAAGGTCACGCAGGACACGCCGAAAACGAACGTTGCGATGTGTTAGCTCGCACCGCGGCAGAATCTAAACCAACCCAACCCGATTTAGGTTATCAGCCTTAACCCAGTACTACTCAGTGTAAACTCGCTAAATTCGAAAAAGTAAGTTCGATGCCATCACGCCTAAGTTAAGCACTTGGGCGTGATGACTTATTTCACTACTCATCTCACTGTCAGCTCACTATTTATGAGCCATTGCTATCAAACGGTTTATTTCAGTTCCACACCTGCAATATTGAAAAAATTCTCACAAAACAGCACAAAAGCTTGACCTAGGGATGTCGCCTGACGGCTCTTATGGGTGATGCGATAAAACTGCCGCTCGAGTACGAGTCCCTCAATAGTGACTAACGCCAACTCTTTACGACTGATTTCTTTCTCCAGCGCCAGCTCAGATAACACCCCAAGCCCAGCACCTTGTTTCACCGCCAGTTTAATTGCATCCGGCGTAGTAAAGCAGAATTTAGCTTCTGGCTGCATATCCAACTCATTGGCGGCATTGACAAAATACTCACGAGTACCCGAGCCTTCTTCACGTAACACCCATGACTGGCCTTTAACCGCCGCAGGTTTAACCACTTTCCCCGCCAGAGGATGCGCCGGATGACAAAACACCAGCAGTCTATCCTTGTGCCATGCCTCGACACTTAAACGATTGTCGGTGCAATGGCCTTCAATAAAACCCATTTCAGAGCGGAACTGAGCAACCGCTTGGATCACATCTTGAGTATTAGTAATCGCCACATCCACATGGGTTTGAGTATGTTGCTGACAAAATGCCACTGCGGCTTTCGCCATTAGATAATTGCCGATTGTCGAACTGGCGCTGATGCTTAAACGCCCAACCAGATCACCACCATGATAAGTAAATGCCTGCTCAATTTGTTCAACACGGTGTAATAGATCCGTTGCCAATGGCAGCAGTAAATTACCCTGCGAGTTAAGCTGTAATCGATTGCCAATACGTTCAAATAGGCGGGCATTTAGCTGCTTTTCTAATTCAGCCAAGGCCATAGATGTAGCAGGTGGTGATAAATTCACTTGTTCAGCCGCCTTTGCGACTTGGCCGCTACGTGCGACAGCCTCAAATACTGCCAGTTGTCTTAAGGTGATCCGCATATAAAAACCTGTACTTAAAATGGAAATGGCTTGTCAGTTTTCCGAATGCTCTGATAAATGCCCCGAACGACCCGCGGTCGGCGCCGTGGTCCAATTTGTCTGCCGCACCTTACGTTTATCGCGAATAGGTGTGAGTGGCGACTCGAGTTTACGTGCCACAATCAAATACAAACTGCCCGCGCTAGGAAGCCATGACGCTAAACTCTGTTGAAAAAATCTACCTTGGGTAAACTCGCCCATTAATGGGTGATAGACCAAACGCTCATCTCCCACCACTTGATAACCTAATAAACCTAACCAATCTCGCACCCTCGAAGGCATAAAAAAACGGCCATTCCAAGGAAGACAATCCTGATATTTAGGCCATAACTTACCCAAAAATACCGGACTTAAGGGATTAAAACCGACGATAAAAAGATAGCCTCCGGCGATGAGTACCCTATCGGTTTCGCGAAGAATACGGTAAGGATCGGGTTCAAATTCGAGCAATAGACTCATTACCACCGCATCTATCGCCGCATTCTGCAGGGGTAGATGGCAAAAATCGCCTTCAATAGAGGCGCCTTTTGATGGCGAGAGTGAAAAATGATGGGCGACAGGCGATGCCATGCTCGACAATTCGGCACTCAAAGGCCCTAACTTTAATAAATGATAACCAAAGACTCTTGGCCACCACTCTTCAAGCTGTTTAGCGACGGCTTGCTGTAGTGCCTCACCATTGGGTAGGTCACTCCATTGTTCGGGCTTGAGCTCAGTACTAAAATGCGACACAGAGTTCCTCCGTTAGCTGGGTAGACAAGTATCCAATGGGGTCAAAGATGACCAACATTCTGCCACAGGGCAAAAGCGGCAAAGGTCGCCAAGGGCCGTTCACTCATGGATAATACCTTTATCTTCAAATTGAAATACAGACATAGGCAGTTCTATGCTCACTATAACAGCGATCAAAGCCTTTAATGACAATTATATCTGGGTGTTACAACAACAGCCCCATACTCAGGTTTATGTTGTCGATCCCGGCGATGCAAATGTGGTCATTAACTACCTGCAAGCCAATCAACTCACGCTAGCGGGCATTTTACTGACCCACCACCACAATGACCATACGGGTGGCGTAGCAGCGCTTCAAGCCTATAGTCATAATAGACTCACGGTTTATGGCCCAGATAATGAGAAGATCGAAGGAATCACACATCCACTGCACGCAAAATCCAAGCCCAAATTCACGCTGGAGTATCTCAGCGCTGATCTGCAAGTCTTAGATGTACCAGGCCACACAGCAGGACATATAGCCTACGTTGTTGAAGATGCCTTATTTTGCGGTGACACCCTGTTTAGCGGCGGCTGCGGACGCTTATTTGAAGGTACGCCAGCGCAAATGCTCAACTCACTACAGCAACTTGCCCAGCTTCCCGCCGACACTCGGGTTTATTGTGCCCATGAGTACACACTTTCAAACCTCAAATTTGCCCTCGCGGTCAATCCCAACAATCGCGAGCTCCAAGACTATAACGAACGCGCGATGCAGTTACGTCGCCAAGACAAAGCGACTGTTCCCTCCACCATCGCTTTAGAGCGTGCCATCAATCCTTTTTTACGCCCTAGCGACATTGAAATTGTCGATAACATAAAACAGCATTTTAGCGGTCTAAATCACGCAAATTTAGACGAACTCAGCGGTTTTACCTTACTCAGACAGTGGAAAGATAATTTTTGATCACAAAAGCAATATTATAGATTGAAATTCAAACAGTTTTTCTCATTTTTGATGATGTAAGTCAAAAATGGCCTTACATTATGTACGATAATTAAGGGACAAGATCGAAAAGATCCCATAGAATGGCTCGTTTTGCGTGAAAACTTTGCGCGCTGCGTCGTCTTTATCTTCATATAAAACATACTGTTACTATAAAGAAAAGCGATGCACTAACAGAGGACTACCGTTTTCAATGAGAGTATCACTTTATGTTGTTGTAGGGGGATTTGCCCTACTCACAGGCTGTCAAACATTAGACAACCATGGCGTTAACCAAACAGAAGTTGAAGCCGTCACAACCGAAAATACAGTCCCAGAATATTACCTCGCAACCGAGGCTCCATCGGCGCAAATTACCGATGTGTGGGAGCGAATTCGTCAAGGCATGCAGTTACCGGTTCCAGATCAAAAATTGGTGAATCAATACCGTGATTGGTACATCAAAAATCCACAGCATCTGGCGATCATCTCGGAACGTGCTGCACCTTATATGTACATGATTGTAGAAGAACTTGAAAAGCGTCATCTTCCTATTGAGATAGCTTTGTTACCCATAATTGAAAGCGCCTTTGATCCTTCCGCATCATCGACTGGCGCGGCATCGGGTCTGTGGCAATTTACCACACCTATGGCCAGTCATTTCGGTTTAGAAATGAGCTGGTGGTATGACGGTCGCCGTGATGTCCCCGCATCAACGACTGCGGCGCTCGATATGCTGGAATACCTCTACGATAAAACCAATAACAATTGGCTTTATGCCATTGCTGCCTATAACTCGGGTGAATCACGGGTGCTCAATGCGATCAAACGTAACGAGAAAAAAGGCTTAAAAACGGATTTTTGGTCATTGGATTTGCCCAGAGAGACGGAGCGCTATGTGCCGCAACTGCTCGCACTGGCAGAAGTCATTAAACACGCTGATGAATATGGCATATCTTTAGCGCCAATCGACAACAATCCCACTATTGAAGTGGTTGATATTGATAGCCAAATTGATTTAGCCATGGCGGCAGGTTTTGCCAATATGACCACGCTTGAGTTACAAAAACTCAACCCAGGTTATAACCGCTGGGCTACGTCGCCACTTGGTCCGCACACCTTAGTGCTACCAATTGATAAATCGGAAGAATTTAAAAAAGCGCTCGCTGAAACAGAAACCGAAGATAGGATCAGCTGGTTACGTTACACGATCAAATCTGGCGATAGCATTGGCAAGATTGCTACGCAGCACCATACGACCGTTGCCGCTATTCGCGCCGCCAACGGCATGAAAAGCAACACGATCGTCGCAGGCAAGCATTTGATTATTCCTGTCGATGCGCAAGACAAGCAACTTTATGCCCTGTCAACTAAGCAGCAATTGCCGAAAAAATCACATGCTGCAGTTGAATCAACAAAAATTGCTTATCAGGTTAAGTCAGGAGACACACTCTCAGAAATAGCCCAAGCCCATAAAGTGACGGTGAAACAACTCAGCACTTGGAACAAATTGGCTAAGAATAGCAAGCTACAAAACGGTCAGAAGTTAGTGATCTTAGCACCAAAGGAGCTTGAGCAAACCGCACAAATTCGTACTGTCAGTTACAAGGTAAAATCCGGTGATTCACTTGCCCGTATCGCCAATAAATTTAACGTAACTGTTGCCGAGCTACTCGAGTGGAATAGCCTAGCGCAATCACAGTATTTACAACCAGGCCAAGTGATCAAATTAGTGGTTGATGAAACTAAGTTGAGTGCGTAAGGACTACACTGGCACATAGTTCGAACGGATTAGTGCTATAAATCCTAAGCAAAATTGAGCCATAGATAACAAAAAGGCAGCAACCCTATCGGATTGCTGCCTTTTTCTATATGAGAGGCGACGTTATTCCATCGTCAGTAATAAGACAACAGGCGCCATAACAACGGCATCAGACTCTAATGCTTTAGCGGCAAAATGCGCTTCTAGGCGAGCACCATCTGCAGGTATTCCTGCAAATGCTTTGGGCGGAATACTAAATGAAGTCGTGATCACTTTCCCTGCAGCCAATTGGCTATCACGTAATGCTTGGGTAAACATCATATCATCCGACCAAGCCCACAGACGTTTTCCCTCCTGCGTTACCAACCACAAATCCGCCGTCATCCCAGAGTTATAACGTAGGCCGACAGCATAAGTTTGTGGATTTGTCACAGTCAATGTCGCCTTTACCGGCTGCTTAAAATCGATAAAAGGTTCTAAAGTTAATTCGCCGCGAAGCAGGCCTTGTGCCTTTTCTGCCATCACAGGTTCAGCCTTTAATGTCGGAGTGCTTTTAAGCCCAGAAACATCGAGCGCCAGATCGGCAGCGCGAATAATCTCAGGCTGAACGGCCGCAGCTGTTGTAGTCTCACCCTTGGTTGACTGACTCGTGTCAGCGGCTTCGGGCGCCGAGCACCCAACAAGTTGCCCGCCGACAAAAGCACTCGCGCAAACAAGTAATGCGTAACGCGTTGAAGCAACCATTAAAAACCGCCTAGTTTTTTCAATAAGGAGTCTTTTAATTTTTCCTTAGCTTTGTCGGTTTCTTCCTTTAGCTGATTATTCAGTAAGGCTTTAGTATCCAAAGCATATTCAGGTTTTTGGAAAGTGCCTGTAATCGCCAACGGAATGTCAACTCCAGCCAGCGCATCTTTGTCGCTACCGCCCTGACCCTTCAATGAATTCACTAGGCTAGCGGTTAGTCTGTAGTCCAAGGCTTCAGTCAATAAATTCGCAGTGCCTTTACCATCCAAACGCAGTAAAGGCGAAGACAAGGCAAGATCTGGATTCGTGGCAACGCCATTATCCAACGAGAAACTGCCCGTCAGACTCGAGAAGTCAGTTTTGCGCTCCGCCTTCGTTTCTGGCGATAAGTCACCCTTTAACTTAGCTTGGGCGCTGCGGATCATCTGTGGAATATTTACCCCGTACAGAGCACCATCATTAATATCAAAATGACCATTCGCTAACAGGTTTTTCTTTAACTGCTCAGGGATCAAACTCTTACCTTTCCCCTTCACATCAAAGTTGGCTGTACCGGCCAATAAATCCACATCCGCCGCATCTTTCAGCAAAGGACGAATTTGTACGCCCGTCACTTTTTTATCAAATTGATAACTCGCCACTGCTTGACGAGCATCAACCTGAGCGCTCACCAGCAACTGACCTTGATATAAATCCGCATTCAGTTTCGTCAGATCTAACACGCCATTTTTAATGCCCACATCCATTAACCAATTTTGAGTCGACAGATTCGCGACCTTAATAGACTTAACAGTCAACTTGAGTTTTACATCAAGCTGCTTAAGGGCTGAGAGATCAGGCTCAACTGCCTGAGTGTTTGCTGCTAGCGCTTGTTCAGCGGTGGCGGTGGCCTCTGTTTTAGGTAACAGTGTATCTAAATCAATATCGCCAACTTGAAAATCAGCATTAATTTGTGGAATTTTCGTACCATAATTAACACCTACTTTACCCGCAGCGGTAATGCTCGCCGCGGTAAGCTGCGCAATATCGACGGA
Organism: Shewanella sp. SM32; assembly: GCF_025654235.1. Taxonomy (NCBI): domain Bacteria; kingdom Pseudomonadati; phylum Pseudomonadota; class Gammaproteobacteria; order Alteromonadales; family Shewanellaceae; genus Shewanella; species Shewanella sp. SM32. The sequence continues at coordinate 12,024 of NZ_JAKKRO010000046.1, forward strand.
CAATTGCTGTTTATCAAGGGCGATTTGAGTTGCTAAGCTGACAGATGTTTCGAGTTTCTTGTTCGGAATACTCTCACCTTCCACCACAGTATCAATTTTCAGCCCATTGATAACGAGTTGTTTAAAGTCTCGACTGAGTTTTAGTTCACCTTTAGCTTCGCTACTTACCGTCATATCCGGCATAGTTGCACTGAATTCAAAGGCGATGGGCGCAAATTGTTCTAAAGCGAACTCACCTAGGGTGAAGCTACTTAAGGTAAAGACTTGTGTCTGCTTATTAGCTTCGTCAATCATATTAATTTGGGTATTGGTGATAGAAATGCCACCAATATTAATGTCGTTAAGTTTGGCATTCGATAAGGATCCGGCAGCAGCTGGAGACGCTGTTTTTGGGCTATTATCGCCGCTCAACCCATCGAAACTGCTAGTGCCATTTTTACGGGTGACTAAATTGATCGTTGCGCCATCGAGACTCAATTCTGCAATTTCAATTTTCTGACTAAACAACGGCATTAGCGCCACTTCAGCAACGGCTTTTTTGACTTCTAACATAGCCTTAGGCGTAAAGCCTTCAGGGTTAGATAAAGACACCCCTCCTAAATTAATCCCTATAACAGGGAAAAATGTCCAAGATAAATCGTCAGTAATGACTAATTCACGACCCGTTTGTTTTTTTACGGCATCGACTATTTCAGGTTTAAAATCATTAGGGTCGAAAAAGACGGTGAGATAAACGGTAACTAAAAGAATGAGCGTCACCATTAAGGCTAAGAGCCACTTAATGAATTTCATATAAATATCCTTATCAAAAACAACTTGAATTTATAGCAACTAATGCATTTAGAAATGTTAATTTAAAAATGCAAAGTTCAACATTTCATCACTTACTGCAATACCATTTTCATCAGCATAGAGCATCATACCAGGCTTAACCGTCACGCCCCCCATATCGACAGCCACATTAATTTGGCCTTGACCTAACTTTTCGGTTTTTATCGGCATAGCCCCTAAGGCAAAGACACCTAAGCTGAAAGTATTTAATCTCGCCACATCGCGAACACAACCATTAATCACTATCCCTTGCCAACCATTATCTAAGGCGCTCTGCGCTATGAGATCCCCTAACAATGCGCGGCGCAGAGAACCGCCCCCATCGACAACGAGCACTTTTCCATGCCCATCCTGTGCAAGTATCTCTTTTACCTTTGAATTATCCTCAAAGCACTTTACTGTGACTATCTCGCCCCAGAAGAGCCGTTTACCACCAAAGGGTTTAAATGCAAGGGGAAGTAACTGTAATTTAGACGGATAGTGGTCGAATAAATCTGGTAGTAGATCAAGCATTTGAATCTCCATGATAGTCTATAACTTTAGACTACTCATTATTGTAGACCCCGACAAGGTCAAAGCAAAAATCAGCGGAATTTTTTATTTCATTTTAACGTGCAAAGGCTTGGTGTATATTGGCATAAGCATTATAATCTGCGATAGTTAACGTCCTATGACACTCTTTAAAGTTTCATAAATTTGTTCCCACACCTCTTTGTTATAAAGCGAAAACCAAATGACAACTGATCTTGATTTACAGAGCGCAATCGCAGCTCTTGATGAGTATGGATATGATAAGAAAGTCTCAACGGATCTTGAGCAAGCACGTAACAAGCAACAAATGGGTAAATATATTAAATCTCTCGACTATAGTTTACGTCGATTATTGATATTACAAGAAACCGTTAATGAGTTAGTTGAAGAAAAGAAACATCAATTAGCTCAGCAAGAGAATATTCAAACCTACAAAACAAAAATCATTAACTTGTCTAGAGAATTTAACATTTCTTACGATGAAGTATTAGCGCTGATGGCATCATCTAAATCTAAGAAGTAAGTTTATCGCCATTGTGCTCTATCACCACGCAGTGAAATTGTTTGATTAACATCTGCATATGCCATATAACGAAATATATACTTTTTCGGTTATATGGCAGAATTTTTGGCTTTTCATTATTCGCACAGTGTTAACGATTTCATTTCATAAGTAACAATGCCAACTTATGTTAAGCTCACACTATACCTGTCTAGCTATTTGGCATAAAAAAGCAGAGCCTAAGCTCTGCTGATTTATATCAATATGCGAACTTATTTGCTCTGCATTAATTGGCGAATATATTTCACTGGTGCACTACCATAACTCAAGAATGTTTCGTGGAAAGTTTTAAGGTCAAAATCTTTACCTTGCGATTTTTTGTATTCTTCACGGAAATCATAGATTTCTCGATAACCTGAATAGTAACTCGTCAGTTGCACTTGACTAAGTGTCGCACGGCGCCACTTTCCTTCGGCTTCAGCTTGCTGTTGGAAGGCTTCATTCATCATCAGGGCAATAGCTTGGTCTTCGGTCATGCCTTTCACATGAATGCTATAATCCAAAATCGTGTTACATATAACACGTAAATTCCACTTGTAGTACATCAACCACATTTCAGGCTCAAAATTTCCATAGCCTTCTTCTAACATCATACGCTCGGTATAAACCGCCCAACCTTCAACCATAGCGCCATTGCCAAATAAACTTTTCACTAAACTCGGAGATTGATTAGAATAAACGAGTTGAGTGTAGTGCCCTGGGATGGCTTCATGAATATTGAGGATTTGCAGGATCCAGTGATTATATTCACGTAAGTAACTCTCGGCAGACTCATCACTCATGCCATCGAGCGGCGTCACGTTATAATAAGTATTACCTGACTTCTCATAGGGTCCAGGCGCACTAATTGATGCACCGGCATAACCACGCATATATTCGGGCGTTTCACGGACAACGAGTGGTTTTTTAGGATCTAATGTGACTAGTTTTTTCTTATTTACAAATTCAATCAGCTCTGGAATTTGCTTACGCACTTCATTCACGAATTCATCGCGCTGAACATGCTGAGTCGATAATTTATCGATTAATTGGCGAATGGCGAGCTTACTGTCAGCGGGCTTTGGCATAGTAAAATATTTAGGCCATAACTTATCGGTAATTTTAGCCATTTCTCCTTGAACACGCTCTTTATCGGCTACGGCTTTTTGATATAGCTGTTTCGCCGTCATCCCCGCTTGGATATCAAAGGCAAATTTTTGCTCATATAATGCCTCGCCAATTCTAAAACTACGTGCTCCATCTTTTTTAAGTTGAACCACTAATTTGTCTAACCAAGCGATATGGCCGTTAATCGCGGCAGTTGCTGCATCGAAACGCGTTTTAAATAACGCTTTTTCCGCATCAGTCAGACCAGAGTCGGCGACCTGTTTTAATAAGTCATCGGAAAAAACCGAAAATGCACCTTGATTCTGCAGCACTGCTAACTCAGAGTGCTCCAATGTTGGTTTGCTAATGTTCGCCTGCGCAGCAGCATAATAAGCTGGCACATTTTCTAAACGCGCTAATACCGAACGTAATCTGTCATCTAATGGAGCGAAATTTTCATTGATGATTTGGGCAAAACCGCCCGATACGTTGTAACTTGAAGGATCCCACTGCCAAGATTTAAAACTGTCAATTTCCCATGCCATACTACCGAGTAAATTGTCGATCAGATGGTAATCAATCAGTTCATTCGGCGTTAGCGACTTTTGCTCGAACTGAGTCAATTGCGCTTGCTGAGCTTTCACAAACGCTAAGGTCTTTGCTCGACCTGCTGCATCGGGGATTTCAAGGTAACCATCGTTAACATGCTTGCCACTGTATAAGGCCCAAGTCGGTGACAATTCCCACAATGAATCAATAAAGGATGCTGAAAATTGCTCAAATGAGTGGGCTTTAATTTCAGGTGCGACCACGGGCGCGATTTGACTCGTATGGGACTGACAACCAGCAAGGCTGGCCAGCGATAGCACTATCGCAAGGGAAATAGCGTTTTTTTTCATTATTATGGGTCCTTTGTTGAGATTTATCAGGCATACAAAAATTACCTCAGTTAATCATATTGCCCCAATAATTGCAGCTATGTTAGCCATGAATACATGTGTGGTTACAAAATTGTAAGTTCTCAATATATTGCCGCCTATCATTCGCCTATTCGACGTTTAAGCCCCTCTTTACCAAACACACACAAATAATGATAATCGCCTATTCTGTTTCACCTCCTGCTATAATATCGCCCTGCTCCACTGTTCATGCTTTAGCGTAACAGTTTGCTTATACATTATTGACCTGACCCTTTACCTGAGACATTCAATGCCATTTTCCAAACTTGGATTAAGCGATCCGATTTTAAGAGCCATTACTGAGCTCGGCTATTCACAACCTACTCCGATCCAAGAAAAAGCCATTCCGGTGATCTTGAAAGGCAAAAACCTGCTTGCTGGCGCGCAAACAGGTACAGGTAAAACCGCCAGTTTTGTGTTGCCTATACTGCAAATGTTCGCCGAGATGCCGAAAATCCGTGCTAAACGCGTTCGTGCATTAATCTTAACACCAACCCGCGAATTGGCCGTTCAGGTAGAAGACAATATTGCCAAGTACGCAAAATACCTGCCGCTGACGTCTATGGCCATGTATGGTGGCGTGGATTCCGCACCGCAGAAACAACGTCTTATTGAAGGCGTCGATATTCTGGTGGCAACACCCGGTAGATTGCTCGATATGTACACCCAAAGAGCGATTCATTTCGATGAAATCTCGGTATTAGTCCTAGATGAAGCCGATAGAATGCTCGATATGGGATTTATCGAAGACATCAATAAGATCATCGAACGTCTGCCAACAGAACGCCAAAATCTGTTGTTTTCGGCAACCTTATCTAAGCAAGTGCGCTTTTTAGCGAAAACAGCGGTTGAAAACCCAGTCGAAATTGAAATTGCCCGCGACAGCGCAAACGCACCGCAAATCGACCAATGGTTGATCACTGTCGATAAAGATAAAAAGTCGGCACTGTTAAGCAAACTCATCACTGAGCAAGCGTGGGAACAGGCACTGATCTTTATCCAGACGAAACAAGGCGCCGCCAAACTGGTTAGTCAACTCGAAAAACGTGGCATTGCCGCCGAAGCCATTCACAGCGGTCGCAGCCAAGCGGTACGCGAGCAATTATTAGTGGATTTTAAATCTGGCAAACTACGCTTTTTAGTCGCGACTGGCGTTGCTTCCCGCGGTATCGATATCGACGCCCTCACCCGTGTGGTCAATTATGATTTGCCCGATGAAGCCGATGATTATATTCACCGTATCGGCCGAACCGGTCGTGCTGGCGCCTGCGGCGAAGCCATTTCCTTTGTTTCTAAAGATGATTTTAGGAATCTATGTGCTATCGAGCGCCGTCTAGGTCACCTCATAGTGCGTAAAGAAATTGAAGGCTTTGTGCCGAACAAAGAAGTGCCTGTGTCTATTCTCGATTTTGTGCCCAAAAATACTACGCCAAAAACCTTTAAAGCTCGGGCACCTGAGGCCAGATCCTCGCGCCCCGCGAAAGAAGGCTCCTTTGAAACCGCCCATGCGAAAAAGCATCGCAGCGCGAAATCAAAGCCAGAGGTTAAAGCCAATGTAACACGGCCGCAATCTATTCAGACTGACAACGGTAACGAGACAACAGGTCGCAGCGCGCCCTTTAATCCGTGGAATAGCGGCCCTAAAACCAAGTAATGACTCAGTACAAGTCGTGACTTATTAGATATAAAAACTCATTAAGATAGAAGATATTAGCATGATTACATTTAGCACCAATCTAGGCGACATCACTATAGAACTCGATTTTGAACATGCGCCTGTCAGTTCAAAAAACTTTGTCCGCTATTGTGAAGAAGGCTTCTTTGAACACACGATTTTTCACCGAGTGATCAAAGGCTTTATGATCCAAGGCGGCGGGTTTACCGCAAAAATGAAGGAAAAACCGACCCACGAGCCTATTGTTAACGAAGCCAACAAAGGCCTAAGTAACACCATAGGCACAATCGCTATGGCTCGCACCGATGCGCCTCACTCGGCCACCGCGCAATTCTTCATCAACACAGCCAATAATGACTTTTTAGACCATACTGCCACCACCAATAACGGTTGGGGCTACGCGGTATTTGGTAAGGTTACGGCGGGAATGGACATTATCCAGCAAATTGAGAAAGTCAAAACCTCCACGGTCGCTGGCCACGAAGACGTGCCCCGTGAACCTATCGTCATCGAGAAAGTAACGATTAATATCCAAAGTTAATTTTTAAAACAATAAGACTTTTTCGTTAATATGATTAATCGCTCAGTTTTAGTTAAGCGATTAATCATTTCCCCAAAGTTATTTAGTTAACTTTTCAGTACCATTCAACGCAATTTCATTTTATATAAACCTAAAAACACTAAATCCCCAATACAAAATCACTTAGTATAAAATCAACTGATGGATTATTTAAGCGTTGCCATTATTGACTTAAGACTACTACATATAAAATTAACCTCACAATATAGACCTCTTTCAAACAATGTTATTCATCATAAAAGCTGAAAAACAGCAGCACATACCTGACATCAATATCTTATACTAGCCGCACAAGTTGATAATATTAAAACAATACACCAACCATAATCCTTATGGTAAAAAGAGGCTTAACTTGCCATCTGATATAGATAAAAAAACCATATCTGTATCTATTATCATTTCTTGCTAATGCTTATTATCCCTATTTATTTTTAAGCCAGAATCATTACTACCTTAAGCAGCGAATCCTATTCAGATAAGCAGAGAAAGCTTGCTATAGTGATCAGAAAATGATGTTTCTATTGGATTCTAATAAGCTATATCGTAACTTCTGTGTCTTTGTTGATTAAACCAGAACTCTCATGACAAAACTTTTTGACTAGAGATAGCGTCTAAGCATTTAGGGAATTTATTTTGAATAATAGAAAAGGTAGTCTGTTTATGGTTGCTGCGATGGCAGCATTTTCTATTGAAGACATGCTGATCAAATCCGCAGCAGAAACCACCTCTATCGGCCTCATTTTAGCGTTATTTGGCCTAGGTGGAATGTTGATTTTTATACTGTTAACCTGGCGAAAGGGTGAAACTGTGCTTCATCCTGCAGTCTTGTCTACCCCCATATTAGTACGTGCACTATGTGAAATCGTCGGCCGATTCTGTTTTGCTTAAGCCATCACGTTAACACCACTCTCAAGTGCATCCGCTATTTTGCAAGCCACACCTTTAATCGCCATGCTTGGCGCGGCATTGTTGTTCGGTGAACAAGTGAATCACAAGAGATGGCTTGCAGTATTGATTGGTTTTATGGGCGTGCTGATGATCATTCGTCCAGGACTTGATGGTTTTGAGGCCACATCTTTATTCGCCGTTATCGCTACCTTAGGTTTTGCAGGACGCGATTTAGCAACACGCGCAGCCTCTCCCGTATTATCTAATATGCAGCTTGGAGTGTATGGTTTTTTTGTGTTGATTCCTACAGGCTTAGCGATACTGATTTACCAAAATGAAGCAATACAGTTTAGTGCTACCGCAGCAATACAAATAATTGGAGCAATCGTCTTTGGTGTAGTTGCCTATAATGCGCTGACAATCGCTATGCGCACTGGAGATGTATCGGTAGTAAGCCCCTTTCGTTATACACGTTTACTCTTTGCCTTAGCTTTAGGAATATTTATATTTGGAGAATCCCCAGATTTGCTGACTATTCTGGGAAGCCTACTCATAGTATTAAGTGGCGGCTATACCTTAGTTCAAGCGCGTAAAAGAATGACAACGAATAACATAGCTAATGTGGCAAAAACCTAAGGACTCACTAAGAATGGCTAATCGTATCTCTGAAATGATGGGTTTTAGTGAGGATAATAACGGACTAGAACACCCTGAAATGGTCCCAAATAGGTCCCAGAGCAACAAAGGGAACCAGTAAGATACTGATTCCCTTTGCTTTAATTTGGCGGTGAGAGAGGGAGCCTACTTAATGACGCAACCAATTGAAAAGCATAACAAATAAAGAAACAACAAAGGGCCGCATTACTTTTTGCATTACTTCCGATTTTTGATAATTTCTTCAATTAGACCAATGACTTGCCCTGGGAATTCGGCTCCTCAATTTCAGTTCAAGATAATAACATAAGTAATTGTATTTAAAGACTTTATTCGACTTTTATAAAGTCAATAAAAATTTTACCACAAATAACGCTAATCGTCATTTTTGACCAATATTCGCACATCTGTGACTTATTTTGATAGCTTCAATGTCTAGATCAGACATCGTTTCAGTAACGACTTTATAACTAATAGGCAAGCGCGAGTTACCGCTTGTATGGTGTTTAAGTTTAAGTGTGCCACAACAAGCATGCCGTATAACTAACCATCGATCTCATTCGCTTTGGCTATCACCTCTTTTTGTTTTTGGATCGCCTCTTCGATAATTTTTGTAAAAAACTTTCTTTTCTCACTAGATGATGCGTTGCGCACAAAATCAGAGAATGCTGTCGATTTGACCTTGCGACGTTTGGTAATCATTAATACCTCTCAAAATCTGCAGCAAACCAAACAGGCCTATGATAGTTTGCCGAAACCTCGGATAACCAACATCCAAGCATCAGCAAATCCCAGCGCGACAACTGGAAACGCCTGAGCGTGTCATTCAGCAATCCACCAGAGATACCGCTAACGCTATCGAATCACTTAACGACAGCCTGCGTCAAGTGATCAAGGCTAGACGGTCATTCCCAGACGATATTACAGTGCTGAAGTTGCTATATCTGATTTTACACAAGATGACTAAAAAGCGAACCGCACCACTAGGAGCGAAAGCCTACTATGACGCAGTTTATGATTATGTACGGTGACCGTGTATCTTTGTGATGAACAGCCACTTATACAGAAGATTTTATAGTCTTAAATTAAATTATTTTTTATTCTGTCCATCGGGCGGACAGAAATATTATTTCCGGAGTTCTGCCCTGCAAATGCCACTGCTGAAGAGTAGACATAATATTTAATGTAATGAAATTTTAGTGAGAATTACGTTTTTTAAGGAATTAGTTATGGATGATCATTTTAAGGAACTACATCACACCCTTTTCCCTGAAGAGTATGATTTTATTTATGATAGTATCTCTGATGCCTATCGTCGTAGGAAAGGCATAAACCCTATGTCTACTGAATATCAGGAAGAGGTTGACAATCGTCGCCTTGCAATGGGGGTTGAGCCATATGTAGTGCCCAAACTACGAAAGCTGCCACCATTTGAGAAAAATGAACAACAAACCGAAACTAACTCTTTAATCAGTTCAGATGAGTATTGTCGCCAGTACTTGTTAAAAAATATGCCATGATGATTAAAGTATTTTTGACCATCGGTTCGTTATAAATAGCATCTCAATTTTAAATAGTGAAGATACTTATTCCATAAAGTCGCTCTCGAAAGATCAACTGATCCTAAAGTTCTAAAATGAGTGCTGGAGCCGCTAAGGCAAGTCATTTCAGGACTATTAGAAGGTAGAAGGCCAGAGTTAAAAGGCTCATTGATAATAAGGATCGTTTTTCAAAATCACAAATCAACGAGGGAGTGATCGTGAGTCGTATATTTATCGTGATGTTTTTAATTATTTTAACTCTATTTTGTGGTTTGTCCTTTGCTCAGGCTGAAATGAAGATGAAGACCGTAGCTCAAACAGATGTTGCACCATCTTCCTATTTGCAGAAGATTGATGACTGGTATGCCGGACTTCCTGATGGACAAAAGACGCAGATGGTACAGTCTGTAGGCATAGCGTTGATCGTAGTCGTCTGTTTTGTGCTTTTCTTGGTGGGGACTAGGCGGGTTGTGTTTTACTACGATCATCAAGATGCATTTTGGTCAGTAGCCATTTTTTTGTTTCCGATGATTGGTTTTTTGATTGTCGCAATGTTGACCCCTGAAAATGCCACTGCTGAAGAGAAAGTTATACCTACCTATCTCACCATCGCTTCTTTTTGTGGTTCAGGACTCGCCTGTGGGATTTCGGTGTGGAACTCTATCAAGTACAATAGCAGCATCTTCATTGGCCTTATTGTAGGCGTATTAAAAATATTAATGGGCTTTCTGATGTTGTTGACAATATTCGGAATGTTCGCAACGGCGACGGATAACAATCGCACGAAGAGCAATCGAGCTCTAACAATAGCCATATTCGTGCTCATTTTCGGATTGTTTTGGAAACTTCTCGTCAATGGCTATGCGGTGGAGCAGCAACGCCAACTAAAGAGTGCATAAAAATACCCTAACAAAAATTTATATCCGCTCTTTTTTTGGCTAGAGGAATAGTCCGGTGCTATCCGCTCTTAAATAGGTACTTCTGACATCCTATTCCTTATGGCTCAGTTTTTTCACAGCTTGCTCTCTGGTGGGTTATGACACGACAAGATTTGATTTTTATCGGTGATATTCACGGGCAAGACGGAAAGCTTCGTGCGCTGCTCGATCATCTCGACTTTATTGCTGATCCGCTTCAAGAACGTCGCCAGCTGGTTTTCATCGGCGATCTGATCGATAACGGCCCCGAGGTCGAAATAGATCATCAAAAGGCCCTAACCATGGTCAAGGCCCTATGTGATCAGGAACTCGCCTGTTGCTTGATGGGAAACCATGAATTTAATGCCGTGGGTTGGGCTCTGAAGCACCCCAATACAGGCTTACCGCTTCGTCACCACAATGACAACAACCGCAAACAGCATCAACTTTTCCTTCAAGATGTGGACGAGGGAAGTGAGCTGCATAAAACTTGGATCGACTGGTTTATGAAGCTACCTCTCTTTTATGATTTTGGTCATGTCAGAGCTATTCATGCTTGCTGGCACGAGGCGACTATCCAAAGAATTCTGCCATATCTCAACGAGGATAACAGCTTGAAGGTTGAGCATTGGCCCAATGCCTTCGACGAGCGGCACGAGCTATATCAGCTATGTGAAATCTTGCTCAAAGGTCCAGAGTTAGCATTACCGCAGGGTTATAGCTTCCAGGATAAAACGGGTACTGAGCGTCACAGAGTACGGATTAAATGGTGGAGTGAAGAGGCCAAAACCTATAGAGATATAGCCCAAGTACAGCCCAATATGGTCAATCGTATCCCCCCCATTCCACTGGCTGATGAACATTGCAATCCGATAATCAAGACACCTGTTGTTATTGGTCACTACACTCTAGCAGGACTCCCAGCGCCACTCAGCGGTAAAGTGGTATGTGTCGATTACAACGCGGCCAGTACGCAAGGAGAGCTGATAGCTTACAGCTGGTGGCATGATGAGACGCAACATCAGCTGCATGAGCGCAACTTTAACTACTTAAGTGACATGGAGTTTGGTCAGAAGGGAGTAGCGGCGATGAGAGTGTTATTTGACCAGTTTGCTGATCGCTATGCCCCTGCACTATTAAAACCAGAAAAATGGGAGGAGATTCGTCAGTGTCTGCTGAACCAGTGGGATCCAGCCTTCGTCAACGGATTCGATGAGTGCAGCGACGAATATGACAACTATATAACCCCTTTGGCTACTTTGGCCCAACAAGCGAGCTGGGGGGAGTTATCCTGCTATCTGATGGGTATAACCAAAAGCTATTTCAATCAGGAGTTGGAGCCTGACGCTGCAGACCGATTAGCCAAGTGCTTACAGCTGGTGATGAATTCAGAGTTGGATTGAGCGTAGAGATACATCGGTAACTTCTTAATTAACCTGAGTTTGTAGTGGCACATGTAGTGGCACACTAATTTTGGCCACCTAAATATAGGTGATATTATTACCTCGTAGATGACTTTAGGTGAACACATGAGATCGACAACCAGAAAAACATTTAGTGCTGAATTCAAACTTGAAGCAGCCCAATTAGTCCTCAATCCAAACCATCCACGTCTTTCGCCTTGCTACGTTCTACTTTTCTAAAATTTCCTGCATTACTGCATCATATCTGTAATTAACAATGTCACCAGTAATAAGCATCTGAATAGCTTGCTTGATACAAGGGAGTGGAGCAATAAACCATTCTCTAGGTGTATGAGCGATCCCTTTATGATCTGCCACTTTCAGGTCTAAACAAGAATGCCCAAAGAAAGTATGTAGTAATCCCTCAAACTTGTGTGTTTTCATGTTGTAGCACTCAAACTCGGATACTAGTTGAACAGGAGCCATTAGGTATGTCGGTTCATTCTCGGCATTCGCAATGCGCAGCTTTACAGGAGTGGTTGAGTAACCAATCTTGTAGAGGTTATTCACGCAGTTAATCTCTGGTTCATTGCTTAAAGATTTTAAGATGTAAATATAGCCAGACTTTTGATCGTCACGAGTGATGTTTAGCAGTTCATCTAACGCTTTAGCGCTCTTATCAAGGATTCGACGACCCGTTTCGTCCTTGTACAGTTCAGTGGCTAATGAGCGCAGCAACATGTCTGATTCCATACCATTCTCAAAAATCAGATGCAATCGAGCGTTCACTTTACCTTTCCTCTTTTGCCTCTCTTCCATGTCAGAGATATAGCAAGTGATGCCGTGAAGAATGAAGAACATCCCCTTTTGAATTTGCTGCTCACCAGTGAATTGAACCGCCTCTTTTATGTCTGATTTAAGGTCAGCATGACACTGTTGAAACAGAGGCTCATATTCATCAAAGTTGGCGCATTTTTTGCGCTTGGCAACATGACGAGGCATTTCCAAGGTCTTTTTAACGTGCTTTAGATTGAAGATGCTGTCATCAGGCAAATCCAATATCCCTAACATGTCATCAGCAAGTATCGCTTCAATAGAGTTTGGTTTGGGTTCTTCAAACCGTGGTAGAAGTCCATGAATATCGTACCGTTCTAGCGCACGGCAATGCTGTTCATTGCTACGGATAGACTCAAGGCTTTTGCTGCGCATCAGCTCAATAGGATTGTCACGATTTGCTTGCGGCTCTCTCCCATGCTTATCAAAAAACTCATTAATCTGTTTGAATTTAGTGTGTAAGTGATCGTCCGCTGTTGGTGCCGATGATTTAGTTTTTGTTTTTAATAAGCCTTGCGTATCTGAAGCAAGGATATCTTTCAGCCAATCTTCCATCTACATTGCCTCTTTTTGAGCTTGTGCGGCCTGTTCTTGAGCAAGGCGGCGCAGATAGATAACACACTGAGCTAATTCTCGCTCACGACTATTACGAGAATTAAGATCTGGGTGTCGATTGTGTTCTTTTATAAATTGTTGAACTTTCGGCCACAGAACGATAGCTTCTTCTTTAGACATTTGCATGCGAGTCGATTCGACATAGTCTTGAATCAACTTGAGGGAGTCTGTGTTTATCGCTTTTGACAGAATCTCAAATGCTTTCTGGAACGGGTTGACCTGATCGATAAGGTCAATGTGTAGCTCATCAATATTGATGAACTTATCCGCCATACGAACAAACTTCTTGCCTCCCTCTTCTTTAATCTCAGAAGTTGAGATAGCTGAGTCTACAACCACTCGCTGACGAATCTCCTCAATCTCATCTTTAGAGAGATCTGGATATTTCTTCTCGATAAGTTTAGGGATCAACACCTTGTTGATAACTTCAGGATCGTGACCTGCAGCTGAGGCTTTCACGATGTTATCATCTTGCAGAATAGAAGCTTTTAAATCATCAAGGTCTGTTTCGATTATTTGCTTAGTACGCTTAGTGCTTGGCTCTTTTAAACCGCCAATACTGATCACGCCTGGAGGTGTTGGATCCTTATCTGCTGGATCTTTGGCTTTAAACTTAAAGTTTGGTGCCAGCACTTGCTCCATAAGGAGAGAACAAGTGATTGCCTTGAGCATGTTGTTCACGGCGTAGTTGACTTGATCACTTGAAGCATCAGGTTCTGCAATCAAGTTGGTAAATTGGGCATGAGTTTTATTGTGGCTATCACGAGTACAACGACCAATAATCTGTACAATTTCAGTCAAAGAGTTGCGGTATCCAATCGTCAAAGCATGCTCACAAAAACTCCAGTCAAAGCCTTCTTTCGCCATGCCTAGCGCAATAATGATATCAATGTCATCTTCATGCTTGATGTCACGTAAAAACGCTTGGGTTTTTTCTCTGTCTTTTTCATCCCATACGAGGTCGGCAACTTTGATAATTTTGCCATCTTCCTTACGTTTGATATGAATAACACCAGTCTCAGGATCAGTGAATTGGTGTTCACCAATAATGTCTAAGATTGCTGCTACCTGTTCATACTTGTCGTCTTTGCCTGATTCAGCAGAGTTTACATTAGGGATATGAACAATAGTTTTCTTATCGGTATCCAACACCTCTTCAATTGCAGTAAGGTAATGCCCCTTGTAGAAGTGGTAGCCAATTCCCAAAGACTTAAGGTATTGGTAGCCGTTCAGTTGCTCGTAATAGTTAAAAGAAACCTTATCAAACTTCATCTCATCTTCTGGGGTCAGGATAGATACACTATCCCCACGGAAGTAAGAACCCGTCATCGCAACGATATGTGCGGTGCTGTTTTCGATAAGCGCACGCAACACATCCCCCAACACGTTGTCACCATCAGCAGAAACATGATGGAATTCATCGATTGCCAGCAGGATATTGTCAAAAGCTGAGTCTTCCAGCTCTTGGTAAGCAAAGCGCAAGGTAGCGTGAGTACAAATTAAAATGCGCTCATCACTATCTAAAAACTCTTTAAAGATTTTAACTTTGCTTTGATTGCTGGCAGACGTACACAGGTTGTAATGCGGATTGATGTTCCAATCGGCAAAGAAGCCGTATTTCGTTAGCTCGGTGTAGCCAAAAGAGCCACCGATAGAACGTTCAGGAACGGCAACAATTACCTTGTCGATACCTTGGTTGTGAAGCTTATCTAAGCCAATAAACATCAAAGCACGTGACTTACCAGAAGCAGGTGGAGCCTTAATCAATAGGTATTGGCTTGCACGCTGCTCAAAAGCACGAGCCTGCATGGCTCGCATCCCCATATCATTGGTGTTGGTGCTTTCACCTGTTTGAGCGTAGGTAACGTGAACTAAATCAGGCATTTTGGGTCTCTTTTGAAATGTAAAGATTCAATAGGTATTTAGCTCGTAACTCATCTGACTCGAACACTTTCCCTTGATAAATAGTTTCTAAGAATTCATCAATGTTCTGGTGGCTGTTCATTAGATCAATTGGCATATTTTTAATTTCATATAGCTCTGCAATGCTCATTTCTGGATAGCGTTCCCGCACCTCTAATAACTCAAACGCAAGTTCATTTAATCGCTCCTTGTCGGATTCACTAAGAGATGGTAAAGGGAAAGTGTTATATACCATTTTGACTGAGTACCTAAATCCTGCACCTAATCTTCCTCCAACCGTAGACAACCAAACCCTATGAAGAGTTGAAGACAATATCGCAAAAACATAAGGCTCTGCATCGTAAATAGCAAAAGCTTCCTTGTTAATAATTGTTGTTTCATCAACAAAACCCGCCGGAAGATAAGCTCTCGATGAAGCACTTGTGTTTGGGTAGATTATCGCCATTGAATCTTTATGAGTCCGATAGCAAAAGCGATGTGGATACATAGCTACTTTTTTCGCATCTCTTCCTGCATTTTCTCTGTACTCTTTACAGAGTTCTACTCTCTTCCTTATCGCATCAATCTTTAAAGCATCGACAACGCTCTCATCAGGAATCCATATGCAGAACCGTTTTGTTCCTTTAAGGAAATCATTTCCGCCCATATACCTTCTAAGAAAGTTCTTTGCTTCAGGATATACACTGACAATTTCATTGTATTCTTCGTGCTCAAGTATCAGATACTTACCATCAACAGGGTTGCTACCCATACACATCACTGGAAGGTTATTGCTCGCTTTCGATTTTGATTGAACTGCGAAATTATCACCCTCAATAAAATATGGTGAAATGTTCTTCACAACAGAAAGGCTATCTTCAGAGAAGATTATTTTCTTTCGAGGAATCGTTGATTTGAATAGCCCAATAATCGTACACCAAACGCCAGCATTATCTTTGGCGTTATTCTTCCACTCAAATGGCTTATTTATAAAGCCAATATTAAATCCTTTATTGAATATATATTCCCAAAGTAAGTATGCTTGCTCACCTTGACATACTGAGCTTGTGGTAACAAATGAGAATGAAGCATTCTTACCATCAATAAAATCCGTCGCTTTAAAAAACCAGCACCCAATATAATCTAGCTGCTTTCTATTATTTAGCCCCGCCATATCCATATCAACAGATTGTTCTTTACTTAATTTCTTGCCTCCTAAATATGGTGGATTACCAATAATAAACACCTCATCAAGGCCGTTAGTAGGACAAACTAAATCCCAATCAATACGGGTAGCATTACCTGCGACAATTCGACCACTTTGCTTCAATGGGAGCGTTGGTGCCGTGTAACCAAACTCGGTCTCAAACACCATATTCATTTGGTGTTCGACTAACCAGAGAGAGAGAATTGCCATCTCATGAGCAAAATCATCAAGCTCGATACCGTAGAACTGGTCAAGGCGGATTGCCGAATGAGACTCGTCAAATAAGCCCATCATTCCTGAGTCCGACTCCCCCTCAAGTTCACGAATGCGCTTTAGGATCTCAATCTCTAACTCTCTAATTTCTTTATAGGTAATGATCAAAAAGTTGCCTGAACCACAAGCGGGGTCAAAAAACTTAATGCGGCTTAGGCGCACCTGAAGTTTCTTTAGTTTGTTGATGTTGTCATTGCACTTATCAAACTCTTCATAAAGATCATTCAAGAACAGCGGCTCAATCACTTTCATGATGTTTGATACCGATGTGTAGTGCATCCCCATTTTGCTGCGGGTTTCTGGATCGGCAACACCTTGAATCATAGAACCGAAGATATCTGGGTTGATATCAGACCAATCCAACTCACCTGCATCAAGTAACATTTTCCTAGCTTTGAAATCGAACTTAGGAATAGCTATTTCTTTCTTAAATAACCCACCATTTACGTATGGAAATTTACTTAAGTAATCAGGTAAATCTGGGCGGCTTTCTGCAGGAGTATTTAATACCTCAAATAGCCTTTTCAAAGCTAAATGAACGTCGCTACCATCAATGTTTGTACGTGTAATTACATTAGTAAATTGATATGGCTCATGCTTGAAAATCTTCGTATCTTCAGCGAATAAACAGAAGAGTAAACGGTTTAGAAATAAAACCATCTCATGTAACTGTTCTTTTGTAGCATTCGCTGGATAATTGATCGATTTTATATGGTCAAAGAAATCTGCCATCTTCTCAGCAGCTTTAACATCCGCAGGGTTTTCACCACGATAGACCATTTTCTCCACACCCGCCCACGGTAGGAAGAAATCGAAATACTTCGCTAGTTGACCAAGCTCGATATCAAGCGTGTCTTGAGTCTTGGTGTCAATAGCAATGAGCTGAGAGAAATCAGTAACAACAACAAAACGAATCTTATTGGTAGCCACCATTTTGCTGTTTTTGAGGGCATCAATTTCAGCGAACAAATTTGAGGTGCATGGTTTGAAGTACAGATGACGCTTTAATATCACCTCGCCAGCAGTCTTCGCTAGGTTACGATCACCCGACTTAACGCGGCTGACCACTGACTTACGATGCCCGTAAGCCAACAATAGCTCATAGACAAAATCATCTTTCGAGATTTCTTGGCTTGATACTAATTTTACCAAGTTCTTAACATTTTCTTCTATTTGTACGCTGTTCATGTTTTATGCCGCCTAAATATAGCTCAAATATGTAAAGCACCTACAGTCTTGAATCGAGGTACTAATAAAAAATCACTCTTCCAAAAAATAATCTGAATCTATTGCCTTAACGGCATAGAGTTCGCGGGTAGATACACCAACATTGTGTTCTATCGTGAGCGCGGCCAATTCGCGGCCGTCGATAAGGACGATGCGTTTTTCAATACGGGTAACAAAATCACGGGCGTCTTTACTGAAATTTGAGGTGGTAATAAATACGCCTTTACGAGCGCGGTGCATGTCCAGCGCCCCTGCAAACGCTTGAATATCTGGCCTACCGACAGTGTTATCGCGGTAACGTTTAGCTTGCAGGTAGATGGAGTCTAGCCCGAGTTTATCTTCTTTGGTGATACCATCAACACCGCCATCACTGCTGTACTGAGTTGCTTGGCCAGCATCCTTTTGACTGCCACCGTACCCCATGGCTAGCATCAAATCGACCACCAGCTGCTCGAAAAACTTGGGCGATAATGTGTGGATTTGTTCAATCAATTCATCGGCAAGGGCTGAATTAAGGGCGGTAAAGGCGATATCGATTAACTCTGTAGGAGTTTGAGCATCATCATGTTGATGAGTTAACTCTTTGCCACGACTTCTGTTAACTTCAGTGGATGTTTTGTTGGTAGCCGATGGCTCATTGCTGGTACTTAAGAAGCGATTAAAGTCTTCAAACTGCGCAAGGTAATGGTTATTAATCAGCTTTCCACTAGCCAGAGCTTCCCGACCTCTTTGGGTAATTTGACAAACACCGCGTTTGGGCTGACTAATAAGAGCGGCTTTGGCCATATAGGTTTTGGCCCAGCCAACCCGACTTCTAACATATGTGGTTTTGCCACTCGGAATTGTCCGAGCTAACTGCTCAGCAGTAAAGCCATAATGGTTAGAAACAGCGAGGTACATCTGCTGGAGTGTTTTAACCTCTCCATCCGCCAGCACCTTAAGCACCGCTGGCATCATCTCTTCATAGCTTGGAATTGTATCGACCATCCCTGTGCCTCACCTCTTATTTATTTTGTGGCAAAAACTGCAAAGGTAATCGCCTAAATGCTCTCAAGTACTATGTTTAAAGCAGCTCAATTAAACGATTACACTATTTAGATTGATGCACATAATTTTTAGGATTGTGTCAGAAAAGTTCTATCTAATCCAGTGAGATAGCACACAGTCTTTGTACTTAAATCATTAAAACACTTTTAACGTTAAATCCTGTGAAATACAGGTCACCTGAAAAGTGATAACGCAAAAATCTAATCTCGCGCCCCAAAATGGATACGAAAATTTGAGTAAGTTAATTTGCCAAAAGACCGATTGCCAACAATCTGATAACACAGTAATATGCTCTACGCGAGCGTATTCTCCTGGAAACTTGGGCTGCCGAATTTCCGAATAAGTACAAAGGGCCTTCCCTTCTTCTCCAAATCCAAATGAGAAACTTAACTTGCCCTTGGCAGTGCGGCTTTCAGCTGCGGCATTTTCTTTGGAGATAAAAATGAATATTGCACATCTATTAAGCGCAACTCGCAAAGTTTACGCACTCATCCCACGTCCTTCTTCTGAAACCAGATTATGGTCTATTCAGCTTGATGGTTTATCTAGCAAAGACATAAAAACTGCTGCAAAAAGCTTACGAGAATCAAGGAAAAAATCAGCTATCGCATTAAAAGATATACCTGAGTTAAAAGTGAGCGAACTACACCGTAACTTAGCAATGATGTTAGGTGCTCGCTCTTTTGATCATTTACGCCAAATTGAACCCGATTTAGAGAGTTTTCTTTGTAAAAATGGCATGACACATCCAATCGATCTGATTACGTGTAACAAGAACCCATTTATTAGCTTAACAGCACAACAGATTTCAGAGCGCATCTTTAAATCAAATTTACCCGTGCCGAAACGCGTGTTTACAGGCGTAGGTTCCCGTTTCTTTATGGCGGATGGTGTAGGTACATTAGATCTGCAGCAAGTCTCTAAAATCAAATGTAATTACATTGATGAAACCATCGATTGGGCTAATGAGGCACCAAATGAAATTGTATTAACAGCACCTCACAATCGGCAGATATCTTTAACACGTAGAGATGTATTACTACATGCTTATAGTTTTAATGGTGTCATCTCCGGATTCAATCTTATTGGGGATTCACTGGTTAATCCTATGCTTCGTCCAATTGAACATCGACTTTACAATGCCACAGACAAGGACATGGAGCAGGCTGAGCGCATTTTTCAGCTTTTCCGCCAAGAAATGGAGAGCTCTGATGATGGCTGGCTTGAGGTTATAACCTTTCCTGAACTGCCTAATATAGCCTTTTTAAAAGGAAAAAATGGTGATTTTGATTGGGTAATTAAAGATCAGCGCAATAAACAATACTCGGGTAATCCTTATAAGCACATCTTTAAAAATGATGAACTCCCTTCTGCAATGCGAAGCTCAGAATTTGATGCATTTTGCTATTTCAAACGTGATATCTGGAATGAATTCGTTGAACATGAAGCAGAAAAGCGCCATTACATTAAGGGTGGAACCATCGCCAACTGGCCAGGCTATCGTAAATTAATGTTAAAAGAATTAGTCGCCTCTAAGACTTACAGCATGCCACCTAATCAAGAGCCCGCTATCGCAGGTGACTTTATTACACATAAACTCAGAGATGATCGATATTTAATGGTTTCTCCGCTAGTTACCATTGGAGCATTTTGGGAATTTTATGAAGAATCCCAAATGCGTATCCATAGGTCAGAATTGCTTGGTGGTAACGGTCAGCCGTTAGAAATGAATCTGCTCAGTGTCAACAACCCAGAGGAAAATAACGATCTCCCAGCAAGCCTTACTTGGTATGACGCTGTTGCATTTTGTCGAAACTACGAGCTTAAGACGGGACTACCAGTACGTCTGTTAACTATTGAAGAGTGGAAACAAGTTGCACCAGCGCCAAAGCTCAGCATTGAACAATTAATGGAGAGTGAAATGGTTTACCTTGAAGAACATCGATGCATTGTTGACCAATTTAATAAACTTAGCTGCTTCTCGAAAATGAATTCTGACAATCCAGTGCTACGTTTCGGTGAAAATTTACATTGGGCTTATAATTCTGAAAAGTTGCCCTTTCTGGAAAATTCCGATTTTGGTGAATGGCTATTCGATTATTTTGGTGGCTACGCTCCTGCTGCCAACGCCCTGACAGGGGAATCATTAAATTGGGGGGCAATAGAAAGAGATCTATGCCCGGCGACCTCAACTATGCGCAATAAAGGAATGAAAACAGGCTTCCGCCTTTGCTATCTAGCGAAATCTGACAAATAAGCTCAATTAACTTTATGAGGTGAAGGCTTATACTAGCCTTCACCTTTTATCTCAAGAAGTTCGATTATGCACACCTGCAGCCATTAGCTTCATCGTATATTATCAAAGCTACTGTTTGCTATGAATGCTGTTGCCACCTGTTGATGTAGTCTCGGTAGATGCAGCTTGCCCTGTTTTTCATTAATTTCGAATGGAACAAGCCATAATCTTAAAGTCTCTCCACTTGAGCTTGATGAATGGTAAAGAAGTGGTAACTGTACGGCTTTGTCGAATCCGAATTGCATTGGGTAAATCAAATACATATCTCCACTGCCATTAAGATAGGTATGCCCATAGGCAAACATTTGATAGAGATCTGTTGTTACAACGCCATATTTAGCAGAAGCGTTATTATCTTTCTGATCGAAAATCTTCCACTTGGTATCTAGAACAAAACAGGCTTCAGTAGTATCGATAACGATGTCTGGCTTTAAACGAAACCAATTAGCTGAATCATGAGTAACCAACCAGTGAGAACGCGCTTGCGCAGTCATTTTGCTGGTGGGGAGCAGTTGGCGTTTAAGCTCAGCTGCGACATACGCTTCAAACACCGCTTCCATGGGAAATAGTAACGAAAAGGCTTGCTGTGTTCCCAGCATTGACTGTGGCGATAATCCTTCGAGAATAATTTTCGCCCAGGCTAATGGCATTTCATAAGAGTGTATACTGCGATCTAAGCGAACATTTTCAAAATCCTTAACATAGTCACTGCTAAGTGAAACTGCCTCAAAAGAAAAGCGAAGTTCCTTATTTAGCCGCTGATGACTGGCTAGCCGAGAATACATAGCGACTATCGTTAACGCACTGTGGATTAATCGGTTTTCAGCCCTATCGACAGAGAACTCATCAAAATCTACCGCAAAACGTTGGCGGTTGACTAGGTTGTAGCGAAGTTGACGAGAGACACTTAGTTTTCCTTTTAGAAATAATAAGTTGCCTTGATTATCTTGGTAACCACTTCGTAAACCACGTTTCACCAAAATACTCACTGAAGTCAAAAACTGGCTTATAAAAAGCTCCATAAGGGGCATTTTCTGCGTTTTGATATTGGCTTGGTTAGTTTGTAGGTGTCGAAACCCTTTAAGACGTTTCAACATCCAGAGCAAAGTCATACGCCCCTGATCTGACGTATAACATTCTGTTTGCTTGCCAATTTTGGGTAAAATTTCGATTTGAGTACCATCAGGAGTAATGACAACACCCGCGAAATTTTGTGCCTGGAGAACTTCTTGCTGATGTTGGATTCGCAGCTTAAAGGCTGCTTGCACAGCCTCTTTTGATAAACATAACTGTTTTATGTACTCAAATGCTTGTCGCGAAATTTGGCGAAAACGTGCTTGTCCATTGCTGGGTAACTCAACACACAAAAAGTCGAACTCAAAGACACTAATGAGTTTGCCATTACTAACCATCAAAGAGTCCCTACGTTTTGTTGGTCGTAAATAGCAATGTAGGCCTCAGGCTGTCCCCAAAAATCCCCGTCACTTTGAAGCTGATAACTTGTAATCGTGTCTATATCAAAATCTGTGTCATTACCAAACAACTTACCTAGTTCAACTGGCTTACTTACGACGAACGCTAACTTTTGATTGGCCTTTTGATTATCGCCAAGAACTAAACGAATCTTTTGCCAGTCATCAAAAAAGTACTCTTGCAGTAACGGAATGATTTTATTTTTGAATGCAGAAATAAGTAGTTCGAAGGCTCTGTCTTGATCTTCATCCATCGCGGCCTCATAAGCGGGGAAGAAAAATGCATGACCCAGCGTGTGCTCACGATCATATAGGACGCTAATACGTTCATTCATAGTGGTGAGAAGACGTGCTAGCTCAATACCGTAAATAAGAGGGTGCTTATCAATTTTAGATGGTTCTGGCATAAGCTCTTTAAAATCAAAACGACGGCGCAATGCGGTATCCATTAATGCTAAAGAGCGATCTGCAGTATTCATGGTACCTATAAGATAAAGATTATCAGGAACTGAAAATGGCATTTGCGAACATGGTAAGGTTGCCTGTAATGCTTCCGTTTGATTCTGGCCGCTTCGTTTAGATGGCTCTATCAACGTAATCAATTCACCAAAAATCTTGGAAATATTGCCACGGTTAATTTCGTCGATAATCAGCACGTAATTTTGAGCTTGTTGCTGTACTTGCGTTTGTTTTAGTACAACACCGTTTGAGTTCAGGTGATCCAAGACATCAGCAACAGTGAGCCGTGAGAGTGGATAACAAGTGGAGAGGTTAAAACTGGTATTGCCGTTTAGCACCTTAAACTCGACAGATATATCTGTTGCTAACCAAGTTATATTTCTCTGATGTCTAAAATCTGGACGAGTAGGTACAGCCGATTCAACATATTGATAGTCACCAGTCACTACACCAACAGCGCCAACGGACGTCTTGCTATCAATACAAAGCACTAGGTCGCCAACCTGCATCTGTTGGCTGAAATAGTAGAGGGAGTTTTTCGCATTTTTTCCTAACGATTGATGGTAAGAATTCTTCTCATCGCCAGTAAGATCACCAGTATTTCCCCAGCCAATGGCCCCGATTCCGTTGGCTAAGCAGTAATCTTTGGCACTATTTTTTTGCGCACTTTCGATTGAAAGCTTCCAAACCTGGCCAGATTTGTTGATTTCATTATGGACGGTGTAACGACTTGCTTGAGCATCTTCACAGATTTCTCTAAAGATGCCTTTCTTCACGAAGTAACGAATTACATCTGGATTCTCTTCCTCACTCAGCGCACTTAACCCTTCAACAAAATCCTCATAGCCATAGCTCTGGTGAAATGTCACAAAACGAATACGCTTCTCTTTAACCAGTTGATTGTATTTATCCTTCAGCTGTTTCCTAGACTCCGGATTAAATTCAGGTTCTGCAATGGCGACAGCGGACTCAATTGTAGAATAGGTTTTGCCTGTTCCAGGAGGGCCAAAGAGAATTTGATTTAGCGGAAAGATGGGAGCGCTATAGAGATTATCATCATTATCAAACTGCTCACCACTTACTTTACCTTCGAGCTCATCAGCCTTTCGCCATAACTCCATGCCGTATTCCAACGGTGTTTTAGTCCCTCGGGCCAGTAACAACTTAGTGTAAGCAATCGAGTGAGTTAACGGTCTTTCATCAAGTAACACATTAAATTTTTTCAGTTTATAAATAGGCAGAGCCAAAGGTGCGCTATGATCTTGATAAATAAACACCAATTTCCATTTTAGAACTTGCTCAAAATCCAGTGACTCAATTTTTTCAAGTTCTGCGTGCTTAGCAGCATGAATAACAGACAATATTTTGGATTTGATATTTGAAAATGCTTGTTCTGCTGATGAACCATACTTTCGCTTCCATGAATATACATCGTCAGAATCAATAAATTCTCGAATCCCCTTCGGCACTGATTTACGTTTATAAATGCCAAATTTAGAAGCGTCACCACCTTTGATAGAGCCTAAATAGCGACCAACACCAAACTCAATCCAATACGCAAATGTGTTTTGATCATTTACGGACGTGTACTCTTCGAGGCTCAATGACTCTAAACGCTCAACGGGCCATTCGTGAATAAATTGCTCTAAAAATTGTTGACGCTCTTGATTACTAATACTCATGTAACTTAATTTCCTTTCCTTAAAATAAACTGGAGAGTTTCATTTTCTGCTTACTAAAACAACTCTTTAGTCATTTCTAATCCCAAACGTATTTTGCAGGATTTGACTTTGCCCTTAGCTGCCCAATGGTTACTAGGGAATTGCCCTGAATTAATAACCTTGCCAGACTCATTGGTAACATGGATCACTCCATTCCAATATGACAATCTTGGAGTGTCTTCGCTTGGGTCTAATAACAACAGCTTTGTGATAATTGACTCTGATTCATCAATGTCAACGAACTCGTAACCTACGACAAGAGCCCAATGCGCACCGCCCCCCTGCCAGTCGATCCAAAGGAGTACGGGTTTATTATCATCAACTGCATCAGCAGATCTATGTGCTAGTTCCTTGGTATTCTTTGCTTTAATTGGCTCAATTTTAATCTGTGAATAGGGAGAATTTTTGAAGTAGTTACCTAACCGAACTAAATCATTGGCATCGGTACCATCTCGAACCATCGAGTTAAATTCATACAGGTTGTTCATGAACTTACCAATTCGAGTCCGCCCCTCTAAACAATCTAAGCTAGTCACTTCATCGCGAGTTACAGCACCATGATAAATCAACCCCATCAATACGCTGTATGGTCCGCAAGCTCCATCCATATCCCCTTGTCTTAATGCGACATACTCACCATCTATTGTCTTCACACCTTTAGGGCTAAGCTCTAGATGTTCAAGGACCTTTATTTGCTTCATAACAACTTCATATAGTTCAGACTCATCAGCTAGCTAGATAGTGAGTCATAGCTTCTGACAGTTGACACTTAATTGCTTCTCTTAATGACTTAGGCTTAAGCACCTCAATATTGCCTGCGTGGGACATGATCCACCAGCGCAACTGCCAGCTATCAATAACGGTGGCGGTTAACAAACACCATTCATCATCAATTTTGCTAAGCTGCATATCGTCGCTTAACGGTTGTTCTTCAAGGTGATCGGCTTGCTGCACCTTCACTTTTGCTTTAAAGGTTATTAAACCTGCAGAACCTTCACTGGTGAATTGCATGCCTCCAGTATCGAGATAGGCTTGCAGGTTAAAATTTCGTTTGGGGTTCGCTTCGCCATAAAGCTCAGCAGCTAGCATACGGTGCATGGCAAACCGACGTACATCTGTATGCTTCCCAACTGTTGCCAGTAGATACAGCACTTGGCCTCGCAGCACTAATGCTAAAGGAGCTAGTTGATAAGATTTAGGCTTAGACTGGTGAATGGGTTGGTAACTCACCTCAAGCTGCTGTTCGCGTAACACTGCATTTTGTACTCGTTCCAACACCTGTTCATCAATAGCGGGCGGCGAGCAGGAAAGGTCTGGCTCAATACTGGCAAATTTTTGGGACCAATTAGCCAATGTTTTTGATTTCGATAGCGTACTTGCTGCTAGTGTAAATTGCGACTCTAGTCCCTTAAATAACAACTTAGGTAGCAACGACGTCAGCGAGCTTTGCACCAACAGCAGTGAAATACTGTCTGAAAATGAGAGCCCAGTCATCAGCTCAGTACGACTATCATGTTGCCAATACCAGCGCATCTGGTGGCCGTCTCTATCGCATTGCAGTGGGAAAATATCTGCCAAAAATGCAAGATCACGTTGAATAGTCCGCTGCGTCTGGTTTACCCCTTCAGACGTCAAATAATTGCGAAGCTCTTCGGTTGTCTTACGCTCTGCAGTCCTTGAGAGATATTTCAAGATCATCCATTGACGATGGACTGTATTCACCGTTTTACTTGGGCACTTTAAAACATCCTTGTTTGTCATCTATCGTTCTCTGTGTCCAAATTTTCTTATATTGGCGTTATCAAAGCTAATTACCCAAAACATTGCAAGTATTCAGCTTTAGTATGTGAACAACCTATCAAGCCATCTCTCGGATACAACTCCTCAAAATAACGCACTAAAGCTTCTCCCTCAGACACACTGAAGTGAGTTCTACTACAGAGAAATAAAAACGCCTCGGGCACAATATTACGCATCAGTTCGAATAGAAACCAAGGGTCAGCATTACGCAGGTATAACTCTTGCACATAACGTTGAAAATAGGGCTCAAAGTAGTCATATGATGCCGGAAAATATAATGGCACTGTAGCCAAAGCACGGATAAGAGGACTTTTGGGGTTGTACTCATTTAGCACTGAAGAATCCCCTGATGATTTACAAATAAATCATCAAATTAGGGTGGAAGCGCATCTTGTTGCATGATCAAATGGTTTCGCTAAAAACTACACTTGGACAACAAGATGCGCGAAGCCAATATCCTACAACATTCTTTACACCAATACTGCCCAGAACTTCACCTAAAACGATTAAACAGCTTGATGCTGGCCTCTAAGGCACTGATTGAATGTAAGACACTGACCTTGACTGAGTTAGGTC
>NZ_JAKKRO010000047.1:0-38336 GCF_025654235.1 Shewanella sp. SM32
AGTCAGACTGATCTACTAAAAACCTTAGCTCGCCATAGGCTCATAATGAAGCCGCAAGGATGATAAGGACAGTAGAAGCAGATATCCATCAGGGCCAGAGGCATACCTCAATAACAGGCCGAATATATGGGTGCAATGAACTCTTCTCAAAATTGATATCGAATGTCTTGCAAACCGGATGGGTCCATATATGGCGAGCTAGCTTTCGCAGGTGCAGGGACGCATCCTTCGGAAGCGATAGCAAATTTGGCAATGAGCCCAAGGGGCTTTCAACTCCGTTGGGGGCGTCATGGCTGATTGTTTATAAATAGGAAGGAGGATAGGACGAGCAGTCCTCCTTGGTCGGGTGTGGGGTGAAACCCCACGACTTTGACTTTGATTAAATAATTCAAACAAGAGTTGGGACTGTAACAGGAGTGGCTGTGCTTAACACGACTACCTGAAATAGATAGTAATGCATCGAAACTGAACCCTCCTTCTCGATGAGAATAACTTTAGGTAGCGGCGGATCGCGGTTAGAATACTCACCCTGTTTTTCTTGGTTACTTTTTCGGAAACAATCATGTCCCATTCAGCGCTTAATTCTTTTGATGATTTTTACCAGCTTTTGGCTGACAGCTTGGCGAAGAATAGTCTGATCAAACTATTGTTGAGTAAGTACCGAGGGGCAGATAAAAGCCTGCAGCGCATTACGATTCGACCGATCAGTTTGCAGAATGAACCTGTGCTATCGTTTGTGTATCAGCATCAGACGAATCACATCACAAAAAACCTGAGTTATGACGAAGGGTTAGCCAGCATAAAACTGTTACTCGGTAGCGATTTTAAGAGCGCCCACTTAGCCACGGCGCAGGCAGAAGTTCAGCTTGAGATCAGCAAAAAAGGCAAAGTCCAAATCAGCACACATAACGTTAAACAAACCGTAGCTGCGCCGTTAGAACATGACCGTGAGAAAAAACGTTTTGTGGATATCGAACGTCCCTTCCTGACCAAGCTAGGGGTGACGGACAGCCAACATAATCTTATTCCTGCGATGTCGCGTAAATGGAAGCAAATTAATAAGTTTATTGAGGTTTTTAGCCAAGCGCTCGAAGCCTCACCCCACAAGAATGATCAACCAATCAATGTGGTCGATTTTGGTTCAGGTAAAGGTTATCTCACCTTTGCAATCCATGATTACCTTCGCCACAGCCTTCACAATGATGCGCAGGTGACTGGGGTGGAATTACGCCAAGCCTTGGCCGATTTATGTAATGAAACGGCGGCAACGCTGGATCATCAAGGATTGTCGTTTGTCTGCGGCGATGTGAGAACCCACGCGCCTAAGCAAACCGATGTGATGATCGCCCTGCACGCCTGCGATATCGCCACTGACTATGCGATTCATTATGGTATCCGCGCCAATGCCGACATCATTATGTGTTCGCCTTGCTGCCATAAACAAATTCGCCCGCAGATGCACAGTCCAGAATTGTTTAAACCTATGCTGCAATATGGAGTGCACATGGGCCAACAGGCTGAAATGGTGACGGATTCATTACGTGCGCTATTTTTGGAAGCCAACGGTTATGCGACTAAGGTGTTTGAATTTATCAGCCTAGAACATACCAATAAAAATAAGATGATTTTGGCCGTTAAAAAGCCACAAAATAATCAGAAAGACAGCGCCGCAATCCTCGCGCAAATTGCTGAGATTAAAGCCTATTACGGGATCAAGGAACATTGCTTAGAAACCTTGCTCGCGCAAACCCAAGCCGATTAACGGCCGGCGGTTTGCCAGTAAAGCACTAAAACTTTGCACTCATGACAACCCCGTTGAAATTGAGGCAATCTTTAATTCTTTGCTGCTGAACTGCGCTAAGGGTGCCGATATCGTGGAAGGCAAACTCTGAATGTTCGTGGCTTAATTGGATTGGCAATGGCTCGGCTTCTACCCCATCTTTGGCCACCTCAGATCCATCAGGTCCCTCAGGCAATAGCAGTTCACAACGAAAAATAAAGGCTTGGGATTGATAGGTGCTGTGATAATACACGCCGCTCAAATAGTTAACCCGCACACTTAACCCCAATTCCTCTTGGCATTCGCGCACCAAGGCCTCGTGAATCGTTTCACCAGGCTCGAGTGCGCCACCGGGCAAACCCCAAGCAAAATTACTATAATTGGCCTTAAGCAACAGCACTTGTCCCTGCGCATTAGTGATAACCGCGTGGCTGCTCAATCTAAAGGTATCGTTAAAGGCCACTCAGTTATCCTTACATTTATATTCGGTACGTATTTGAGATATCAGACAAAATCACTTCGCTGCAAAGGTATTACAACTGGCGAGATTACCCGAATCAAACCCCGTCTTAAACCATTTCACCCGCTGCGCCGAACTGCCGTGGGTAAAAGCATCGGGCTGTACGGCGCGACCCGCCATCTGTTGCAGACGATCGTCACCCACAGCACTGGCGGCGGCAATGCCTTCCGCTAAATCGCCCGCTTCAAGTAAGTTAAGTTGTTGATTGACATAATGCCCCCAAATCCCTGCGTAGCAATCAGCCTGCAATTCAAGTGCGACACTCAATTGATTCGCCTGCACTTTACTGCCAGATTGCTGGGCTTGGCGCACCTTAGTGCTAGTGCCCAGCAGGTTTTGCACATGGTGGCCTACCTCGTGGGCAATCACATAGGCAAAGGCAAAATCACCGGGCGCGCCTAAGGTTTTAAGCTCATCAAGAAAGCTAAGATCGATATACACCTTGCTATCAGCAGGGCAATAGAAAGGCCCAGACTGCGCCTGTCCCATACCGCAGCCAGTGGAGGTCATATTGCGATAAAGCACTAACTTAGGCTCTCGATATTGCCCTTTGAGTAACTGGCCCCAAACGGTTTCTGTGGTGCCTAAAATGGCCGCCACAAACTGGGCATTTTCATCCTGTACCGCTGTTGTTGAGCTAGATTGAGATTGGCTAAGATTAGCTTGAGTGCTGGGGTCGAGTGACAGACCTCCGGTAAAATACTGAAAAGCAATATAAATGCCGCCGATGAGCAACACCACACGACCAAGTTTAGTTCTCAGTAAAAAGGGCAAGAACCTGAGTAACA
Organism: Shewanella sp. SM32; assembly: GCF_025654235.1. Classification (NCBI taxonomy): domain Bacteria; kingdom Pseudomonadati; phylum Pseudomonadota; class Gammaproteobacteria; order Alteromonadales; family Shewanellaceae; genus Shewanella; species Shewanella sp. SM32. Next base: position 3,089 of record NZ_JAKKRO010000047.1, read on the forward strand.
AGGCACTCGGCACACCCGCAGATGCCATTTGCTGGCCGCGTCTGTCTTCGATATTGGAGCTTCTGTCAGTGTCACGCCAGCGCATCGCATTCCTTCACTCTGTAGTTAAAACTTTCATTAAACCGCTATTAAAGTCGCTTAGATGCACAACTCTGATTTCGTATTTGCACTCTAGCGCCTAGTGGTTAAAAGCCTAGTGATTAAGAGTCTAGTGATTATTTCGCCTGTGTATCACTTGCGGGCGCGTCTTTCAGTGAGCGTAAAAACAACCCTAAACCACCAAAGGCCAAAACGAGGATCACGATAAGTTCAAAGGCCGACATAGATTTAAAGTGGAATTGAATCGAGCTGATAACCCCTACAATCAAGGCCGTTAGCGAACCTAAACTCAGCAGCCAAGCTAACTTACTCTTAGCGTCAAAAAACACCATCACAATGCCGATAATAAACGGTAGCATCACCATGCCAGTGGTGATCGACATGCCTTGCCCAAAGGCATTCACTCGATATAAGCCATAGCCCAGTCCAAAACTAGAGCTCACTTGTATTGCATTGAACAATAAATAAAATCCGCCACACATCATGGCAAGGCCCATAAAAAATTGTCCCGTCCCGCCCTGTGTTCCGCCCGCACCTTTCATAGATATCCTTTCTACATTAACGATTTTTGAGTGGCTTGTTCTATGACCATTTTCAGCCGTTGATTTTCTTCTACTACTTTTACTTTTGCATACTGATAACGGCTTTTATCCGCCTCAGCAACACAGCGCTGTTTATCCCGCATAGGCTCATAAGATTCAACACAGGTTCTTGCACCACAGACTCATTCGGTGCAGGCAGATGTCTGCACAGTAAAGAACAAGAGCAGCATAATCAAAGGGAATTTCACCATCAAGCACGCCTCAGTGAATGACAAAAATAACACACCTTATTCATAGGTAACGCCCATATTGCCAATCACACATTTTTGCTAAGTGATATCAAGCTTATTCAGGCCCCATGTTGACATAAATTACGCTAAGGCCAACACTCAATGATGAATTTTTATACGCATGAACGACGACACTAAAGTGGATTAAATATACAGTGGCTAAAATAAGGATGCTGCAACGATTCCAATATAAGCCCTACCGTTAACATAAGGAATGCCTTTGAATACGCTATTAATAGGAAAAGGTGAACAACAGGTTCACTTAAATCTTAAGTATGCCAATCGCCATGGGTTAATTGCCGGTGCCACAGGGACAGGCAAAACCGTGTCGCTGATGAGTATTGCCGAAGGTTTTTCACGCCAAGGCGTGCCGGTTTTTATCACAGACGTTAAAGGCGACATCTCGGGTCTAGCGATGGCGGGGACCCCAAGTGAAAAGCTGTTACAAAGGGCAACTCAAATTGGCATTGAGGATTATCACAACGAAGCCAATCCTGTAGTGTTATGGGATTTAGCGGGCGTTCAAGGCCACCCGCTGCGTACCACCATCAGCGAAATGGGCCCGACCTTACTCGGCCGAATTTTAGAATTAAATGACACCCAGAGCGGTATTTTAGACATAGTCTTTCAACTGGCGGACGACCAAGGGTTATTACTGCTCGACTTAGATGATCTGCGGGCCATGCTGGCCTTAGTTGCCGAGGAACGCAAAGAAATCTCCGCCAAATATGGTTTAATCAGCGCCCAATCCCTCGCAGCAATTCAACGCTCGGTACTAGGATTAGAGCGCGATGGTGGCAAAGACTTTTTTGGTGAACCCGCGTTACAGCTTGAAGATTTAATGCGCACAAATTTACAAGGGCGCGGCATTATCAATTTATTAGCAGCGAACAAACTGATTTTAACTCCCCGTTTATATTCAAGTTTTTTACTATGGCTACTCTCAGAATTATTTGAGAATCAGCCCGAAGTCGGCGATCCCGAAAAACCTAAGCTAGTGTTTTTTATCGATGAGGCGCATTTACTCTTTGAGGGTTGCCCACCGAGTCTATTAAAACGCGTCGAACAGATCATGCGCCTAATTCGCTCAAAAGGCGTAGGCGTTTATTTTTGCTCGCAATTTCCTGATGATGTCCCAAACGAAATTCTCGGACAATTAGGCAATCGTATTCAACATGCCCTGCGAGCTTACACGCCAAGGGATCAAAAGGCGGTCAAAACCGCCGCAGAAACCTTTGTGCCTAACCCCAAACTGGTTGTTAGCGACGTCATATCCCAGCTCGCTGTAGGTGAAGCCTTAGTGTCTATGTTAGCCGACAAAGGCGTGCCAACTATGGTCGAGCGCGCGCTCATCGCACCGCCACGTTGCCGCATGGGACCCGCCACAAGTGAGGAGTTACAACAAGTCCGTGCCCAAAGCCCGATTGGAGGTAAATACGATCAGTTAATCAACCGCGAATCGGCCTACGAACGCCTTAACCAAAGACGAGTTGGTAACGCCACCAGCGACACCACATCCACAGCAAGTGATGTGCAAACGGATCAAAAAGCTGAGGAACAAGGTTGGTTCAGTGAACTTATTTTTGGTAATAAGCGCCGCCAAGGGTTAGCGGAAACCTTGTCAAAACAAGCGGCACGCACGGTTGGAAGCCAATTAGGTAAACAAATTTTGCGCGGTATATTAGGTGGAATGTTAGGTAAATCGAGCCGACGTTAGGCATATGGTACTTAGTTAAGCCTCCAATTAGGGCCCACTAAAACCACAAACAATGACGAAAATAGAGGTACTGTGTCCTTGTTCGCATATTTCTTATACAGGTTAACGCTAACATTAGCATTAATTATTCTAAGTGATAGATGGATCATGGTACGGAATTCGGTGATAAGATTATTTTGCTGTAATCGCTCATTGAGGCAAATAAATTCACAGATAATTATCAATGATTTTAGATATTTGTAATTTAAAATGTTGTAATTCGAGATAAAAATTTCGCTTCAATCAGGACGTCATGGAATAGGTTCAATTAAGTACGGCTTACATGATTAGCCTGATGAATAACCAAAGAGTACATGGAGTTTTATATGAGTAAAGAGCAAAAAAACCGTAAAGAATCGAAGAAACAACCGCTGATGTCTCCTAAAGAGAAAAGAGCAGCAAAACATGCGAAAAACGCAACTAAAGGTTTCTTAGATAACACTAAATAGTGTCTTGTTATTAGGAGGTTTGTCATCTAATAACACAAATAGGGTTAACTTAGGTTAGCCCTTTTTATTGCCCGCTGCATTGAACCAACCAAGTTTTACCTCACAATACAACCTTGCTCAAAACAGTCTCAGATCTCAGTTTTGTGATACAAAAGTAGCAGCTATCGACTATAGCCTAATTGACCTTTTTCAGGTTTTATGTAGTTATATTGAGCTGATTACGGTATTTACCGCTCGAAAGACCCTACATAACACTATAAAAAATAAGGATATTTCATAATGAAAATCAAAAAACGTTTTGTCGCCGTCGGCGCAGCAGTGACCCTCACACTCAGTGCTGCTGCTATGGCTGCTGCCCCCGCCTTTATCAACATTCTCACAGGCGGCACCAGTGGTGTGTATTACCCTATTGGCGTTGCACTGTCGCAACTCTACGGCACAGGAATCGAAGGTTCAAAAACCTCAGTTCAAGCAACTAAAGCCTCAGTAGAAAACCTCAATTTATTGCAAGCGGGTCGTGGTGAATTAGCGTTCGCTTTAGGTGATTCAGTCGCAGCAGCATATCAAGGTGATATTGATGCAGGCTTTAAAACGCCGCTGGATAAAATCCGAGTACTTGCCTCGGCTTATCCTAACTACATTCAAATCGTCGCCAATAAAGAGTCTGGCATTAAAACCTTGGCCGATTTAAAGGGAAAACGCATCTCAGTGGGTGCCCCTAAATCAGGGACAGAACTCAATGCCAGATCGATTTTCAAGGCTGCGGGACTAAGTTACGAAGACATGGGGAAAGTCGAGTTTTTACCCTATGCCGAATCCGTTGAGCTAATCAAAAATCGTCAATTAGACGCCACGTTACAATCTTCCGGTCTCGGCATGGCTGCTATCCGTGACTTAGCTGCGACTATGGCAATCAACTTTGTTGAAATTCCAGAAGATGTGATCGCTAAGATTAACAATCCCGCCTATCAACATGGCGTGATCCCAGCATCGACCTATGAAGGCCAAACCACCGACGTTTCTACCGTCGCCATTCAAAATTTACTGGTGACTCAAAGCGGTGTATCGGATGATTTAGCCTATCAGATGACAAAACTCATGTTCGAGCACTTAGACCGACTCGGTAACGCGCACTCCGCCGCGAAGACCATCAGCGTAGATAAAGCGACGAAAAATCTGCCAATACCACTGCACCCAGGTGCAGAACGTTATTACAAAGAAGTTGGTGCACTCTAAGTTTTACTGATATCTGTGCATCCTATTCCAAACTAAGCAATTGAGATGCCGTTAAATAACGGCATCTCGTTTATATCATCTCTGTAGTCTAATGCTGTGAGGCATAATATGAGTGATCCCCAACAAGGTCTCAGCGCAAATACTGGCGATTGGCCCAAGGCTCTATTTTATACAGCCTTAATTTTTTCTATTTTTCAAATCATCACTGCCGCTTTTCATCCCGTCTCGACTCAAGTACTGCGTGCCACCCATGTGGGCTTTTTACTGTTAGTGGTTTTTTTAAGTTATCCCGCTAGAGGAAAATCTCAGCCTTGGCAGCCACTCGCTTGGCTACTCGGTCTAGCTGGCATGGCCACAGCGGCTTATCAGTGGTATTTCGAAGCCGACTTAATTCAACGTTCAGGCGATCTGACCGATGCGGATATAGTGATAGGTATCACTTTGATCGTATTAGTGTTTGAAGCAGCGCGCCGAGTCATGGGCTGGGCGCTACCTATCATCTGTAGCATCTTTTTGATGTATGGCTTATTTGGCCAATATTTACCCGGTGACTTAATGCACCGCGGCTATGGATTCGATCAGATCATCAATCAATTAGCCTTCGGTACCGAAGGGCTATACGGCACACCAACCTATGTGTCGGCGACGTATATATTCCTGTTTATTCTCTTCGGCTCCTTTTTAGAACAAGCCGGAATGATCCGTTTATTTACCGACTTTGCCATGGGATTATTTGGCCACAAGCTCGGCGGTCCTGCAAAAGTTGCAGTAGTGTCATCGGCATTGATGGGGACGATTACAGGATCAGGTGTTGCCAACGTGGTCACAACGGGCCAATTTACCATTCCACTCATGAAACGATTCGGTTATCGCCCAGCCTTCGCCGGCGGGGTAGAGGCAACATCGAGTATGGGCAGCCAAATCATGCCGCCGATCATGGGTGCAGTGGCTTTTATCATGGCCGAAACCATTAACGTCCCCTTTATCGAGATAGCCAAAGCGGCATTGATCCCTGCGCTACTTTATTTCTGCTCCGTATTTTGGATGGTGCATTTAGAAGCCAAACGCGCCAATCTCTGTGGCCTGCCTAAAGATCAGTGCCCGAATCCATGGGCGGCAATTAAAGAGCGTTGGTATCTCCTTATCCCTTTGTTTATTTTAGTCTACTTGCTGTTTTCGGGTAGAACGCCGCTGTTCTCAGGCATGGTAGGACTCGCCCTCACATCGATAGTAATTTTAGGCTCAGCCATAGTACTGCGGCTTTCCTCAATGGCAATGCGCATTGCCTTTTGGATTGCCCTTGGCATCCTTTGCGCTGGCTTCTTCCAACTCGGGATCGGGGTCGTATTTGGGGTTATCGCCTTATTAGTCGCCATTTGTTGGTTTATTAAAGGCGGCAGAGATACTCTCACCATCTGCTTGCATGCACTGGTAGAAGGCGCCCGTCATGCCGTGCCTGTGGGTATCGCCTGTGCTTTAGTCGGTGTGATTATCGGCATAGTGTCACTGACAGGAATTGCCTCGACCTTCGCGAGCTATATTCTTGCCGTTGGCCAAGATAACTTGTTCTTATCACTCGTGTTAACTATGGTCACTTGCCTAGTACTCGGCATGGGGATCCCCACAATCCCTAACTACATTATTACTAGCTCGATTGCCGCTCCCGCATTACTCGACCTCGGTGTGCCACTGATTGTGTCGCATATGTTTGTATTTTATTTCGGCATCATGGCCGATCTCACCCCTCCCGTTGCCTTAGCCTGTTTTGCCGCGGCGCCAATCGCTAAGGAATCAGGCCTTAAGATCAGCCTTTGGGCAATCCGTATCGCCATTGCAGGTTTTGTGATCCCCTTTATGGCGGTTTACGATCCCGCTTTGATGCTTCAAGGTGATAGCTGGTTAGCCACTGGGTTTGTCTTGCTAAAAGCGACTGTGGGTATTGGTATTTGGGGCGTCATCTTTACCGGATATCTATTACAAAAACTCTACTGGTGGGAACGCGTTATCGGCTTCCTTGCAGGTGCTAGCTTAATTCTTGCTACGCCGTTGAGTGATGAAATTGGCTTTGGGCTCGCGCTGCTATTTATCGTGCAACACAGCTGGCGAGCACGCAAACTTAAACGTCTCGCAGAGCAAGGATAAGCTCTTGAGATTATTGGTCGTTAATCAGTCTTTGAAGGTAAACAGATGCTAGGCCTGTGTTTAGGCCTAGCTGGCATACTGTGGGCCCAAGTGCCCACAGACAACTTCACCTTGGCATGGAACCATAGCATAGAAAAAATTCGCTGGGAGGAAGACTATAACGTCACCCCACAAGGATTAGTGTTGGTCGAAGCAAGAGTGAAAGGTACGGGTGCAGGAATGGAAATCCCAGATGATGCCTATCTTAAAAATGGCAGCTGGCATTATCAGCCCAAGCTGCCCATTTTACCTGTGTTGCGCTTAGGTCGCACGCCCGAAGCAGGGGATTTTGAACTTTGCTTCACTCAAATCTCAGGAAAAGTGCAATGCCAAGCCATGAGTCATTGGATTGGCGTACCCAACAAACAAACAGCCGCGGTTGAACTTTGGGGTTGCGGCTCTTTGCCTTAAGCGTGTTTATCCATATATTTACGCTCAATTTCTATTAGGCGCTGATTAAAATCCTCAAGGTGTGCAAACATTTCAGCCTCAGCTTTCGCCCCATCTTTTGCGATAACCGCTTCGACAATGACATCATGCAAGCCTAAAGGATGAATTTCATCAGTCGGTGGCTGAAACTTAGTCGTTTGATTACTTAATAAAACCAACAAGGATTTTACGATCGCTTCTAAAAAGCGATTTCCAGACATTTCAGCGAGCAAATAATGTACTTGAGATCGCAATATGACAGTTTCGGGATAAGCCAATGAGTCACTTTCATGACTATTCGCCTCTTGCAAAGCTTTAGCTTGCTCTGGAGTGCAATTTTTAGCAGCCATTCTAGCCACTTGCGGTTCAATCAGCATGCGTGCTTGACACAGTTCAGGAAGGGAAAGTTTCCCCATTAGAAATAAATCTTGGCAAGCATCACTTAAACGTTCAAAGGTTAAGTGCTTAACAAATGCGCCACCTGTTGCACCTTGGCGAATCTCCACTAATCCACCCGCTTCGAGGCTTTTGATCGCCTCTCTCACCACAGTGCGACTAACTTGAAATAATTCTATTAATTCGCGCTCAGAGGGTAATTTATCGCCAGCCTTATATTCGCCATCTAAAATAGCATTTTTCAGTTGCTGCCCGACTTCACTCGATGCTCTTATCTGCTTAATTGGCTTGAAGATATGCACTTGATTATCCCAAATATGCTTAGTGTCGCCATACTAGCATAAAACCGCATTAACGCAGAAAAAGTACTCTCATCTTTCCTACATTAGTGATTAAAAAACATTCACATTTGTTGATCCAAGTAACATCTGTGCGAATTTCGTAACTAGTTTCTCATATTCATCCTAACTTCGTTGTCGACATTAGTCATACGTCATACATTTAACCTAAGAATGTTAAACATAATTTCTTTAACTAGCTCAGACAATTCTGATCAGGGCTTACTAATAATAGGGAAGATGATGATGAAAAAATCTTATTTATCTTTGCTTGTGCTATCTACGCTAGCGATTCCTGCTACAGCAGATACCAGCATTGATCAAATGTTTAGCCAAGGTACGTTAAAAGGGGAATTACGCTTATTCGATTTTACCCGTGACTTTGATAATACGACGAACACTAAACACGATACGTCATTTGGCGGACTGTTTTATTACAATACCGCAAAAGTGAATGGCCTCAGTTTTGGGACCAGCTTCGCATCTGCAAATCCCATTTGGACCAATGATTCAGATGATGTCTACGGCCTAGTTGCTCGCGATGCCGCAGGCGACCATGACAACGTCAACCGTTTACAGGAGTATTTTGTCCAAGGTAATTGGTGGGATACTCAATTCAAATTAGGTGCACAAGAACTGCGCACACCAATGATGAATCCCCATGACATTCGTGCGATCCCACGAACTTTTCGCGGCTTTTCAGCAGAAAATAAGAGTGTTGACAATCTAACGTTATCAGCACTCTATATTACAGATTCCATGGGGTGGTCTGACAATAGCTTCGTATCCGTAAAAGAGGCGGTACAAAGCGAATTAGCAAGAGCGGGTATTGTGGCAGATGTTGCCGATAACCCAGTTTATGCCCTAGGTGCTAAATATCAATTGCCCTTTAAGACAGTCCAAACTGAAGCCCATCTTTGGCACTACAGCATGGAAGATGTTTTCAATCAAACCTATGCCAAAGTGAAATTAGCCGCTGATGTTGGTCCAACGAATTTGTACTTAACACCTTCCTATTTAACTCAACAGGCAATAGGTGATGAAACCGGCGGCCCACTCGATACCTATCAATATGGCTTCCATCTTGGCGCCAAATTGGCGGGGGCAGATCTCACTTATATGTACGCCAAAACCGGGGATGACACAGTGCTGACCCCATGGGGCGATGAAAAAGTGGTCATTCAACAGGTATATCAATCTGCACGGGCGAATGAAGAGGTCAACGCGTTAAAGCTGGCCTATGACTTTGAAAAATTAGGGGCGAGTGGATTAGAAGCCTATGCCTTTTATGGGCAGTACGATGTGCCAGAGGGGACTGCGTCAGATTTTAATGAAACAAACTTTTCAATCGCCTATAAATTTTCAGGCATGTTATCAGGCCTAGGTCTTAAGGCGCGTTATGCCATGGTCGATTTTGATCAAACTGAAGATCTTGACGATCTCCGTTTATATGTCACTTATAAATTTGTTTTAGGTAAATAGTCACAAATACAACTCCCCTGCACCAAACTTAATGCGGGTGTATCACGCCTTGTTGGATACACCCGGTTTTTACACTGCAAAATGCTCAATCCATTTAAATGTTGCGGTGAATGCGTTGACTTAATTATTGAGATCAAAAATGGAAAAATAATTTCTTAATTATTCCAGCCATGGCTATTTCATGTGTCTTATTTAGCGGATGCGGAAATAACGATGACTCTAACGCCTCATTACCACAATTAACTCCCGTAAACCTAGAACACTAAATATATGTAGTGAAATAGCTTAACAACACATATTTTATTTTGATCACTGTATTTAAGAAATACATCTTCCTCAAAAAATTCACTGCATTATTTAATAAAGAAAGTCCTACATTAGCTTGTTTCAAAAAGAATAATCATATTAACAGCTCAAAACTCCAGCATTTTGTGAAGCACTGCAAAGATGTAATTAATACCTCTTTTGGTTTATTGTAATATGTCATACATTTAAACGTATGTTGTTAATGAATGAGAATTTAATCACTTTCACACAACTGCACTTCTAGTTTTTAAAGCAAACAAATCACATGCGGTTATGGCCAGATCCATTGTCATTGCTAACGATGTCATATCGACCTTAGCAATGAGGACCCAAGGAGTATCAAAATGAGTAAAGAGCATTCACAGAAACCGAAAGAAATCGATCAATACACTGCTAGCGTGCTTCAGAATGGTATATCTCGAAGAAGTTTCCTAACTCGAGCTGCAGTGGGAAGTGGTGGCTTAGCCTTTGCAAGTCTTGGTATTGCTTCAGCGAGTGCGGCACCACTTCAAGTTGGCACTGAATATGGCGAAATTGGCGGCGCAACGCTCAATTTTCTACCTAAGCCAAAACCTATTGCTGATAAAGATATTGCAACAACCCAAACCTTTGATGTTGTCGTCGTCGGTGCTGGAGCTTCTGGTGTGCCTGCGGCTCTATCAGCCAGAGAAAGTGGTGCTACCGTTGCGTGTTTACAAAAGCAAGCTATCCCTGTCTCTCAAGGAAACACTGGTTCAGGAATTGACCTGAAAAACAGTGATAAATCAGCAATTGAAGCTTTAGTTAGCCGTTTAATGGCGGATAACGCGCACCGTTCACATCCCGGTCTTCTTAAGCAATGGGCTTACAATTCAGGTGAAGCTGTCACTTGGGTTATCGATAGAGTGAAACAAGGTGGCGGCCAGATTGTTGACCAAGGTACCAAAGTGCAGCACGGTATTCGCGGAATTGCTGATACTGATGACCGTTTAAATTTTATCACTTCTTTCTGCGGCCCTAAACCCTACACCACGGGTGATGCTATGCGCGCATTAGCTAAAACAGCGGAAAAAGCAGGCGTTAAGTTTTTCTTTAATACTCCTGCGCAACAATTAATCCAGGATGAGTCAGGAAAAGTCATCGGCGTCATTGCTCAAACTCGTGATGGTAAATACCACAAATACATGGCGAAGAAAGGTGTCATTCTGTCCTCTGGCGACTATCAAAATAACAAAGCCATGTGTGACTTCTTCATCCCCGAATTAAAAAACTTTGAACGTAAACAAATGGATCGTACCGGTGACGGTTTTGCTATGGCCTATTGGGCTGGCGGCGTTATTGAACCTGTTGGACATACCAAAATGTTGCACGACTTCGATGCCGGCCCAGCATCCATGTGTGACATGCCATTCTTAGCGGTAAACCGTAAAGGTGAGCGCTTTGTGAATGAGAAGGTTGAGATGTCTCTAATGAATAACTACTTGAAAGATGAGCAGAATGCAGGGCATTACTCTCAAGTATTTGATTCTGACTATATGACGCAAGCGAAGGATTGGCCTGGCCACCTCTATTCTCCTGAAGAGCTTAAAGTTTACATGCCTGAAGTTCCTGGTGAGAAAACAGGAGTATTTCCCTCTTTGATCAACACCCATTCAGCTAACACATTAGAAGAATTGGCTGTGAAGTTAGAGTGCGATCCAAAAACCTTTGTTGCCAGCGTTAACCGTTATAACGAGCTGTGCAAAAAAGGTAAAGATGAGGACTTCGGTAAACCTAAAAGCAAAATGGTACCAGTGCTCAAACCACCGTTTTACGGTATTCACCGTCGTATGCGTATTTCTACTTTATGTTCAGGAATTCTCGTTAACGACAACCACCAAGTACTTGATGCCGATGGTAAGGAAATTCCAGGTTTATTCATTGTTGGTAACTTAGGAGCAGGTTTCTATGGTGGCGTTGACTACCCATTAACGGTATTTGGCTTGTCTTTAGGTCGCTGCTACACCTTCGGCTATTTAGCGGGCAAATATGTAGCAAAACTATAGAACACATAGTCATCAATAATGGATGCCTCACATTTTGGCATCCTGTGAAATGAATAATGGGATCAAACAATGAAAAACTTAACAATTATATTGGCTATTATTTTGGGTATTTTCGCTGGCAGCGCGTTCGCTAAAGAGAGTACTTTACTCGATCAAACTCATATGGCGAAAGGGCTTAAATGTGCAAGCTGCCATGGTGCAGAAGAACGACAAGCCGTCCCTATGCTCAAGTGTGTACAATGCCACAACAGTAAGAAATTAGCGGAAAAAACGGCGGATGTAAAACCAACCAATCCTCATAAAAATCGCCACTTCGACACAGAAACTGATTGCAGTAAGTGCCACCATGTACACAAAAAATCTGAAAACTATTGTGTCAGTTGCCATCAACCATTTAATTTTGTAACTCCATAAGCTGATGACACTAAGCTTAAAAAGCTAAAAACAAAAAACCACCATTAAAGGTGGTTTTTTGTTCGAATAAGGCACTGTAATCAAATATAAATTAAGTATTACTAAGATCTGCAGGCTTGGATCATTATTCCGACGACTGATAAAAACAATATCCATGCTTTCCTTGGTGTTTCACGCGATACATGGCGGCATCCGCGCGATCACAACTCTCGGCAAAACTATCACCATAGCCAAATATATCAATACCGATACTCAGGCCTACCTCTACTTCACAACCTTCTAGCAGGAATTTATCTCGATAAACATCGAGCAATGATTGTGCGAGTGCCCCTAAAGATTCACGCTCAAATGACGGCAGTAATATCACAAACTCGTCCCCCCCTAACCGTGCGATCTGCGCGAATTCACCGGCGTGAAATACTAAAGTATGCGCAACGTGCATCAACAGGCTGTCACCAAACTTATGGCCGTGACGGTCATTTAACGCTTTAAAACCATCAAGGTCGATAAAAAATAACGCACCGTGAATACCTGATTGCGAGGATTCATCGAATACTTTGGCAATAGCTTGGCGATTCATTAAGTTGGTGAGTGGATCACTGTGGGCTAAGCGGGCTAAATCTATTTCGTAACGCTTTTCTTGAGTAATATCGATATGGCTGCCCATCATTCGCAGTGGTGTTCCATCAGCTAAGCGCTCGACAATACGCCCACGATCGGACACCCAGGTTATGCTGCCATCTTTGTGTAGCATTCTGTGAACTGCTTGATAGTAATCGGCTTGACCATTCACATGATCTTCAAAGGCTTTTATCACCCATTCTTTATCTTCGGGGTGTAATTTACTTTTCCAGATATCAACATGGGCAGCAAACTCTTCAGGACTAAACCCGAGCATTTCACCCCAGCGCATGTTAAATATGGTTAAATTTCCGCTTGGAATATGCTGTTCCCATAGACATAAACCATTACCATCGAGGGCCGCAAAGAGTTTTTCTTCGGCACGATAATTCAACGCTGCTAAATGAGCGTTTTCACTTTTTAGCTGAGCGATCTCAGCCTGAAGTTGCGCAATTAACTCTGCTGCAGTATCCGAAGCCACGACAAATCTCTTTCCATTAAGTGGGAAAATTGAGTCCAGTGTAAATCACCCTATGCCGAAGCAACATAGTGAAGAGTGCAAGATGAGCCAGAATCATATTGGCTCAATCGAGCTTACACAGACTCTCGCAGTCCTGTCACGCTTAGTCGCGAGTCAGCACTTCGAGCAATTCGATCTCAAAGGTGAGATCAGAATTTGGTTTGATATGTGCCCCCACTTGGCGCTCGCCATAAGCTAAGTGAGCAGGGACTAACAACTTACGTTTGCCACCGACTTTCATCCCCATAATACCTTGATCCCAGCCTTTAATAACTCGGCCAGTACCAATTACACATTGAAACGCTTGACCACGATCATAGGATGAATCGAATTGGGTACCATCCTGTAAAAAACCACGGTACTGGGTAGTGATCAGTGCGCCTTTTACCGCTTCTTTTCCTTCGCCCACTTGCAGATCGATTACTTCTAATTCAGTCATATCTTCATTCTCTTTTCTTGTTCGCACTTAGGGCGTGATATTCAACTTTGCGCAGGATTTTATCACCGACGAGCGGGCTTGTCGGCGCAATCTAAACATTTCTGCAGCTCGGTTCACTGCTTAATCCTTAATAATAAGGTCATCATGGGCGATAACATCATCACTCGCCCTTTAAATTACTGTCGGTTAGCCCAATATATAAGTCGTATAAACGTTTTATTTTGGAGCTTTGCCATGATTATTGCCTGCCCCCATTGCGATACGTTAAACCGCGTTCCCGATGAGCGTTTAAACCAACAACCCACTTGCGGTAAATGTAAGCTCAGTGTCTTTACGGCTGCGCCAATTGAACTCAATAGCACAAACTTTGCCAACCATGCCAATAAATCAGAGCTTCCCCTTGTCGTCGACTTTTGGGCCAGCTGGTGTGGGCCCTGTAAAAGTTTTGCGCCCATATTTTCTGCAGCAGCTAAGACATGGGAGCCTCTATTTCGCTTCGGTAAAATCAATACTGAAGAACAGCAAGCCCTCGCGGCTCAATTTAATATTCGATCTATTCCAACCTTAATGATTTTTAAACAAGGCCACATACTCGCCCAGCAAGCCGGAGCTTTGCCCTCCTCAGCGTTAAACCAATGGTTAAATGCCTATAAATAAGAGGATTGAGCTAAGATACAAACGCTCAGCCGAGCTAATTTGTAAAGGTAACGAAATTTGAAAAAAGCAATGTTCTTACTGGGCGCAGTGCTCTTGCTAGTGGTGACAGGATGGGGTTTACAACAACATCTCACAATTGATACTTGTATCGACAAGGGAGGGACTTGGAACGATGAAACTCAGCAATGCATTCGCCCATTCGAGCAAGGGATAGCCTTTACTCGCAGTGATCATAATTCTGCCGAGCCGCAGACAGCTTATGTTTATCTTTCAGAAAATTTACAGCAAGCAGAAGTGTTTTTTGCCATGACAGATAAGCCTATTATTTTACAAGCCGTTACTGTCACTGAAGGCGATACCGCTCCCGTATTATATAAAAATGACATTGAACAGATTGATATCATCAACGTAAAAGAAATCTTTTATCTACGTTATCAACATCAAGCAATTTATAGCGCAAATACTTTTAGTCGCAACTTAACCTCAAATTAAGTGCAAAACATAAGCATAGAGTAAGCTTCGAAACACTAAGCCTGACACTAAGCCCAAAAACTCGGTACGACGACTCTGCTAGGAAAAATGCGTATCCGCCCTATGCTCTTCATAAGGCGAATACTATTATAGCGGCAACGTTGAAACACAAAGTTGCCATGAACTATATCAGTATTAAATATCCCAGAAGGTATGGGCGATAATACCCAAGACTATCATACTGATAAAGTTGATGATCATACCCACTCGCACCATTTCCGATTGCTTGATATGGCCAGAACCATAAACAATAGCATTGGGCGGTGTCGCCACCGGCAGCATAAAGGCGCAAGAAGCTGCAATACCAATCAGTACAGATAACATTACAGGTGATATGCCTAATGCCTCAGCAATCGCAGCAAATACAGGCACTAGCAGTGCAGCGCTGGCGGTGTTACTGGCAAATTCAGTCAACATCACCACAAAAGCAATCACAGCAAAGACGAACAACGACATGTGAGTGCTACCGAAAATATCTGTCATCCAGTGAGCTAAAAATACGCTGGTGCCAGTCGTTTTTAGTACTGCGCTCAGTGTTAAACCGCCACCAAACAATATGAGTACGCCCCAATCTGTGGTCGATTCAATTTTCTTCCAGCCGACCAAACCTAAGCCCGAGAGTAAAACGACGGCCCCTAAGGCGACTATGGTATCAAACTGAGTGATGCCACCTAATGCCTTAGCTAACGGTACACTGAAAATCCAGCAACATACGGTAGTCAGGAAGATAAGCAGAGTAAATTTCCCCTGAAATGTCAGCTTCTGAGCTTCAACATTCACATCGAATTTGGCAGAAAGATCAGGCTTAAAATACCAATACAAGGCAATCAACATCATAGGTAACATGAGGATAACGGTTGGAATACCAAACTTCAGCCAATCACTAAAACTTAAGCCCACTTGAGCCGCAGCAATCGCATTCGGTGGGCTACCCACTAAAGTACCGATACCGCCGATGTTGGCTGAATAGGCAATACCGAGCAGAAGGAATACATAGGTGCTGTGGTATTTTTCGCGGTCGAGCTGCTGCAAAATCCCGAGTGCCAATGGCAACATCATCGCCGTGGTCGCGGTATTGCTGATCCACATCGATAGCAGCGCAGTTACTCCAAACAGCATCAAACAGGCAATACTGAGTTTACCCTTAGAGGCTAGCAGCAGCTTTTGCGCTATTAGGGTATCAATCTTTTGATGGTGCAAGGCCGCAGCCAATACGAAACCACCAAAGAATAAGTAAATGATGGGATTAGCAAAGTTACTCATCGCCTCCTTGGTTTCAAACACCCCAAAGAATACGGCGAGTATAGGAACGAGAATCGCAGTGATACTGATGTGAATCGCTTCGGTCAGCCAAAGAATCGCGGCAAAGAACAAAATGGCCAGCCCAGTATTCACCCCTTGTTCGAAGGGTAAACCGTAATAAAGTGCAAATAACAGCACAATATCAGCCACTAGGATCAGCATTTTTTTCTTATCGAGCCCCTCGCTGACGGGAGCTTTATTGGGTGGAGCAGTACTTGAATCTGTTAAAGACATGGTTACAACCTTAATACCATTTTATTTTGACGCAAATTTAGGGCATAGATCACACTTGGCAAAGCGGTTTATTTTGTAATTTTATCACTTGGCAACAACATTTATTGCTGAGCTAGCACGCACAAACGGCCGATTAGCGACAATAATCACCAAATTCTGATCGACACCTTTGTTTTAAAATTTCAAACGGACAAAGATCGAACAAAACCTTGCCCACGTTGTAATTTTATTAATGTTTAAAACTGAGATATAGATCACGCCACACTTTCTACCAAGGTGATAATCAACTAATTAATCATACCTTCTGATCATTGGTAGGATTAGGTATTATTCCCCAAATTTGGCACAAAATTGAATGTGTGTAGCGCTAAATCGAATCTAGGTATCGTTGAATGTGCACTAAAACTGCGACGCAGTGAACAGCAAGCGACCAACACAAACGTATTGCAACAAGGCAACATAGAAAACCCAATATCTACATGAATAGTAAACACAAATATTATTCACCACCACAGTCAATCTAACTCACTTTACCCTGTCAGCGATCCAGCCTAAAGTCGCGACCGCAACCCCGCCCGCTGTATAATATTTGTCTGTTTTCGGAACCGCCCGTGGAAAAAATAGCCTTAACTCAGTCGGCTCAAAAGCCCAGCCTTTTCGTCCCCGTAGCAGGGTTAAGTTTGTTTGCTTTGGCATCAGGCTACTTGATGAGCTTAATCCCACTGTCGCTCACTTTTTTCGAACTCAGCACCTCACTTGCTCCATTACTGGCCAGTATTTTTTATTTAGGTTTATTACTGGGGGCGCCTTGTATTGCTCCTGTTGTTACCCGTATCGGCCACAGTAAAGCCTTTATCCTTTTTTTGAATATCCTTCTTTGCAGCGTTGTCGCTATGATATTAATCCCCAAAAGTGGAGTCTGGTTAGCCTCTCGACTTATAGCGGGATTTGCGGTTGCAGGAATTTTTGTGGTAGTTGAATCATGGCTATTAATGGCCGATACCCAAAAGCAACGCGCTAAGCGGCTTGGACTTTATATGACAGCGCTTTATGGAGGCACTGCCTTAGGACAATTAGCCATAGATTATTTAGGTACAAAGGGCAACCTACCTTACCTAGTGGTCATGGGATTATTAGCCGCGGCAAGTTTACCCGCGCTACTGGTAAAACGCGGTCAACCTCAGGTAAGCGAACAACAATCAATGTCATTGTCTGCGCTAAAAAACCTAAGTCAGCCTGCCATTATGGGATGTTTAGTCTCTGGATTATTGCTTGGCCCTATCTATGGTTTACTTCCCATCTATGTAGCACTGGATATGGGGCTTGATCAGCAAACAGGACAATTTATGGCCCTCATCATAGTGGGTGGCATGCTAGTACAACCTTTAGTCAGTTATTTATCTCCTCGAGTTAACAAAAGTGGCTTGATAGTAAGCTTTTGCCTACTGGGTGTCGCAGCATTATTGCTACTCACTCAGCATTCAAATATGACACTGATTATTGGATTTCTCTTGCTTGGCGCCAGCGCTTTTGCCCTTTACCCGATTGCAATCAGCTTAGCTTGTGACGACTTGCCTGCTAGCCAAATTGTTTCAGCGACTCAAGTGATGCTGCTGAGCTATTCGGTGGGGTCAGTGATAGGCCCATTAGTGGCCAGCAGTTTTGGCCAAACGGAGTTCGGCTTACTCATGTATTTAGGCATATGTTGTATTCTGAGCAGTATTTACATTTTTGCTCAATTACTTATTAACACTAAGCCAAGTTTTTCCTCGCCTTAACAAGTCCCATAAAATACATTGCACTGCGACTCAATAATCAGCCACTTAATGAACGATATGCTCATCGAGTGGCTCAAATAGAAAACATCTGCGGTCAAATCAATACAAAACGAACAGCAAAATGATCCACAAAGGTCATAACGTTAAAAATCAGTACGCTTAGTTTTAACATTCAGACAGGGCAGTTGCTTATCCTCCCTAAGTCGCGATAATGCAGCTTACTTAAACACCTGTGCTGACTGTTTTTCCTGAGATTTCACTATGCGCCTCGATAAATTCCTCTGTAAAAGCACAGATCTTGATCGCAAAGCCGCAAGAGTCACCATTCTTAACGGCTCAATCACAGTCAATGGCGCTATCGTGACAGACTGCGCAATGCAAGTGCATGAAAATAATACTGTCAGCCTTAATGGAAAGCCGCTAGCGCCACGCCCATCTCGCTATATCATGTTGCACAAACCTGCTAATACCTTATGCTCAAATGTGGATGGAGCCTACCCTTCGCTATTTCATCTGCTCGATATCGATCGCGCATTTGACCTGCACATCGTTGGCCGTCTAGATGCTGATACCACAGGCTTAGTGCTACTGACTGACGATGGCCGCTGGTCGTTTAATATTATCTCGCCTCAATATCAGTGCGAAAAAATCTATCGTGTCCAACTGCGAGATCCACTCAACAGCGAAGCGACTGCAGCCATAGCCGCAAAGTTTGCCGCAGGGCTAAATCTACAGGGCGAAACCGCCCTCACTCTGCCAGCAACACTGCAGCAAGTGGATGAAAAAACCGTGCTACTCACGCTCACCGAAGGCAAGTTTCATCAAGTCAAAAGGATGTTTGCCGCCGTGGGCAATAAAGTGGTTGCCCTACACAGGGCGCAAATTGGCGCAGTGGCCTTAGATATCGATGTAGGGAAATGGCGCAACTTAACCTTGGCGGAGATAAGCTCCTTCACATCCTAATTGATTAACAAGGCTGAAGCAGACAGGCAGCCTACGTTTATCGACGTTAAAAAAGCAAACAAATACTGATAGGTTTGCAATTCAATCCCATAAAAAATCCCAGTGTTAGCAACAACACTGGGATGTTTATTTGTTTAATACTGCTTGGTGGAATATGAATCGACTAAGAACAGCAATCGTTGCGGCGAACCCAGCTTCTTGGGATCTTCTCAAAAACCACTTTTGCCATGAGTAATGCCAGCAATATGCCAGAGGTTGCCACTAACCATTGAGGTAACATTTGGTGCTCTTCACCAATTTGTGGCATCACCACAAAACCAAAGCTATTAACCAGATAATTGACCAACATACCGGCCACTAAGGCCACGCCAATCACACCGCCAAGGTAGCCCCACAGCGCACGTTTACCTAGCTCTTTAGCCACTATGCCTAAAGTCGCGATATTGGTTGCCGGACCTGCCATCATAAACACGAGTACAGCACCCGGTGACACTCCCGCCAGTAATAATCCAGCGGCAATCGGTGTCGATGCGGTCGCGCAAATATACATAGGCACAGAAACGAGCACCATCACTAGCATAGCCAGAATGCCATCGCCCCATTTAGCTAAAAAGTCAGCCGGCACATAGGTTTGTACCAAAGCTGCGAAAAATAAGCCCACTAGCAGCCACAGCGTAGTATCACGCACTAAATCCGTTGCCGCATATTTAAGACCAATTCCAACACGACTGAGTACCGATTGCGACTTAAACTCAGTCGCCATATCTTGAGTAGACGCACAGCAGCTATCGCCTGCAGTGTTAGCACTAACCTGCTCAGCATCCTTAGCACTGCCACCACAGCAAGCGCCTTTTTTCACCACCACTATTTTTTCAGGCTCTGTGGTTTGACGGCCACAACATGACCCCACGCTTTCTGCTTTCGCAGCGTTAACCTTAATCACAGAACCCATAGTTTGAACAGATCCCATGGTTTGACCGCCAACAGCCATAACACTTGAAGGACCCGCCATTAAGCTCGGCGCCGCCATAGGCGTCATTTTGATCTTCGGCTTTGGCTCGGCTGCAGGAGCATCAACACCGTCATTACCACAGCAGGAAGACTTTACGGGCGTTATCGTAGGCGTAGTCGATGAGCAGCAGCTTTTAACCGCTTCGGCTTTTACCATCTCTGGCTGAGCCACTGATTTTGAGGCACAGCAAGACGCCACTGACTCCTCACCCTCTAATGGCTTATCTGATTGAGTATCTACCTTAACCACTGACTTGCCATCGTCATCATCGCGACCAACGAGTAAGCCCGCCACTATCGCACTGGTAATGGCCGCAATCGGTCTAATGATTGCCATAAAGGGACCAAGTAACACATAAGAAACCGCGATGGAATCGACGCCCGTTTCAGGGGTTGAGACTAAAAAGGAGGTGGTGGCCGCTTTAGATGCACCAGAACGGCGCAATCCTACCGCCGCAGGAATAACGCCACAAGAACACAAAGGTAAAGGTGCGCCAAGCAGCGCCGCTTTCACTACGGTTTTAAAACCGTGACTACCGAGCTGCTTTTGCATCCACGCCATTGGCACGAATACTTTTAATAACCCAGCTAAAATCAGGCCCAGTAACAACCAAGGCGCCGAGTCTAAAAACAGATCTATAAAATTCTTCAGTAACATAATTAATTCCCTGACTCTTCATAAATGGCTTTGCCGTGATTATTCTGGTGCGCTTGGTACTTATTTACATTATGAGAGTGATGCTCAACGCGTACCCGCTCAGTGCTAGACTCCAACGCCTCTAAAATAGAACAATGTTCGGCGCTACGTGGCCCACCACAGCAAGCATCAGACAAGCTTTGTAAACTCGCTTGAAAATGATTCAGCTCAGCAATTTTGGCCTGTACTTGAGCCAATTTACAATCAACCATGCCTTTTACATCGGCACAGACTCGGTTAGATTTATCGAGTTCAATTGACAGCAATTCACTGATTTCATTGAGGGTAAAACCCACAGCTTTCGCCCGTAAAATAAAGCGTAATCGCGCAGCATCGGCCTCGGTATATACTCGATAACCAGACTCAGTACGGCTCGACGGCGCGAGTAGGCCGTGCTTCTCGTAGAATCTTAACGTGTCGGCTTTCACCTCACATAAATCCGCCAATTCACCAATACGATACATGTCTTCATCCTTTGCGAAATAGCCCACAACTCAGGGATCATTTCCAACATACAACTCAATAATGCAAGTATAAACCTTGGAGCCTACTCCAAGGTCAAGAGGTAATTTTAACTTTACTGAAAGCCAACATGGCAATGCCGCTTTGTTCTGATATGAATATTGTGAAATCACGCAGAAAAAACACCCGTAAATCGAGTTTTACGCTAGAATACGCGCGCTGTGACGAAGGGATAAAAAGTTAGCTAATAAAGTAAAAATAGGACCAAGGGACTTTTGGAAAGCGGTGCAGCGCTAAAGCTGTTCTGTTTTCCGAAAGATCCTTGAAACTAAAATAACTGGACCCTGTACCCAAATGACTGCAGCAAATAATGCCAGACCCATTCGTCGCGCGCTGTTAAGCGTTTCAGATAAAACCGGAATTCTCGAGTTCGCCAAAGCACTTCACGCCCAAGGTGTAGAATTGTTATCAACTGGCGGCACCGCTCGCTTGTTAGCGGATAACGGCGTGCCTGTTATCGAAGTATCTGATTACACAGGACACCCTGAGATCATGGACGGTCGTGTTAAGACGCTGCACCCTAAAGTGCACGGCGGCATTTTAGCGCGCCGCGGTCTTGATGAAAGCGTGATGGCCGATAACAATATCAATGCCATCGATCTAGTTGCGGTTAACCTTTATCCCTTCGCTGAAACTGTGGCTAAAGCCGGTTGTACCTTAGAAGACGCTATCGAAAATATCGATATTGGCGGCCCAACTATGGTGCGCGCGGCGGCAAAAAACCACAAAGACGTTACCATAGTCGTTAATGCGACCGATTACTCACGCGTACTGGCAGAAATGACGGCTAACAATGGCAGCACGACCCATGCGACGCGTTTCGATTTAGCGATTGCGGCCTTTGAGCACACTGCGGGTTATGATGGCATGATCGCCAACTACTTCGGTACTATGGTTCCTGCACACAGCACGGACGAATGCTTTGCTGATTCAAAATTCCCACGCACTTTCAACACCCAATTAGTGAAGAAACAAGACTTACGCTATGGCGAAAACAGCCATCAAGCAGCGGCTTTCTATGTTGACACTAAAATTGATGAAGCTTCTGTGGCTACCGCGATTCAGTTGCAAGGCAAAGCCTTGTCTTACAACAACATTGCCGATACCGACGCCGCCCTTGAGTGCGTAAAAGAATTCAACGAGCCAGCCTGTGTTATCGTTAAACACGCTAACCCCTGTGGTGTGGCCTTAGGTAAAGACTTACTCGATGCCTATAACCGCGCTTATCAAACTGACCCAACCTCAGCCTTCGGTGGCATTATCGCCTTCAACGGCGAATTAGATGCTGCGACGGCGAGTGCGATCGTTGAGCGTCAATTCGTTGAAGTGATTATCGCCCCAAGCGTCAGCCAAGCGGCGCGCGATGTGGTTGCGAAAAAGACCAACGTGCGTTTATTAGAATGTGGTCAGTGGAATACTAAGACCCAAACCTTAGACTACAAACGTGTTAACGGCGGCTTACTGGTGCAAGATCGCGATCAAGGTATGGTCGGTTTAGAAGACATCAAAGTGGTTTCTAAACGTCAACCTACTGCAAGCGAACTGAAAGACTTAATGTTCTGCTGGAAAGTGGCGAAGTTCGTTAAATCTAACGCCATCGTTTATGCCAAAGACGGCATGACTATCGGTGTCGGCGCAGGCCAAATGAGCCGCGTTTACAGCGCGAAAATCGCTGGCATCAAGGCCGCCGATGAAGGCTTAGAAGTGGTGAACTCTGTAATGGCATCCGATGCTTTCTTCCCCTTCCGTGACGGTATCGATGCCGCAGCGGCTGCGGGCATTAGCTGCATCATCCAACCGGGTGGCTCAATGCGCGATGCTGAAATCATCGCAGCAGCAGACGAGCACGGCATGGCCATGGTGATGACAGGCATGCGCCACTTCCGTCATTGATAACAACTTAAATCAAACTTGGCCCTAGCGATTAGGGCCTTTTCCTTTGCGATGTGTGGGAGTTTTAACCATGAAAGTGTTAATCATTGGTGGCGGCGGCCGCGAACATGCCCTAGCTTGGAAAGCCGCTCAATCGGCTCAAGTTGATACCGTTTATGTAGCACCCGGCAATGCGGGCACAGCCCTAGAACCTAATGTTGAAAATCTGGCGATCAGCGCCACCGACATCCCTGCTCTGCTCGATTTTGCGAAAACTAATAAGATTGAACTGACCATAGTCGGCCCAGAAGCACCACTCGTTATCGGTGTCGTCGATGCCTTCAACGCCGCAGGTTTAGCGATTTTTGGCCCTACTAAAGCCGCAGCCCAACTCGAAGGTTCAAAAGCCTTCACTAAAGACTTTTTAGCCCGCCACAATATTCCTACGGCGGGTTATAAAAACTGCACTGAAATCAGCGATGCCAAAGCTTTCGTGCGTGAATTAACGGCCACAACAGGTTATCCAGTGGTCATCAAAGCTGACGGTTTAGCCGCAGGTAAAGGCGTGATTATCGCGCAAGACCAAGCTGAAGCCGATGCCGCAATTGATGACATGCTCGCCGGTAACAAATTTGGCGAAGCGGGTTCACGCGTAGTGATTGAAGAGTTTCTCAAGGGCGAAGAAGCTAGCTTTATCGTGATGGTAGATGGTAAAAACATTCTGCCAATGGCCACCAGCCAAGACCATAAAGCCCGCGATAACGGCGATTACGGCCCAAATACTGGCGGCATGGGCGCTTACTCGCCAGCACCTGTGGTAACTCAAGCGGTACACGATTGGACTGTGGCGAACGTCATTCGCCCAACGGTTGATGGTATGGCGGCAGAAGGCAATATCTACACGGGCTTCCTGTATGCGGGTTTGATGATATCACCCGATGGCAGCGCCAAAGTGCTCGAGTACAACTGCCGCTTCGGCGATCCAGAAACTCAGCCAATCATGATGCGGTTAAAGTCTGACTTAGTGGAACTCTGTTTAGCCGCCACCCGTGGCGAGTTAGATAAAGTGACCGCTGAATACGACGAGCGCGCAGCAGTGGGCGTAGTATTAGCCGCTGGCGGTTACCCAGATGAGTATCGCAAATTTGATGTGATTGACGGTCTCTGCCTTGGCGATAACGACGGTAAAGTATTCCATGCGGGCACTGAGATGAAAGACGGCCACGTCGTTACCAACGGCGGTCGCGTATTGTGTGCGACGGCATTGGGTAACACAGTCACCGAAGCGCAAAAAGCCGCCTATAAATTGGTTGATGAAATCCACTGGGATGATGTGTATTTCCGTACCGATATTGGTTATCGCGCAATCGCACGTGAACAGCAAGATTAATTAATATCTCTATTAAAAAACCGGCAATAAGCCGGTTTTTTTGTGCCTGTTTTTTGACGCGCGTAAAATATAAAATCATGATTTTCAATAAAATTATGTAATTAACTCTATTGAAAACAGGAGCAACAAGATACAATGTCAACCAAATGTTAAATACACAAAGATCAAGGACTCCCCATGAGGATTAGACTACTTTATGCCTCCATTGCCATACTGCTTAGCGGATGCGGTGGCGGCTCAGAAGATGCTGGAACGACCACACCACCCACTCAGCCGCCAGTCCAACCTCCCGCGCTGGTACAATACACCGCCAACAGCCTATCGGTAATAGGTGGCGCACTGAGTCCAAGCAGCCAAAAAGTGGAGTCTGGCAAAAGCGCTATTTTTAGCATTACTGCCGATACCGGCTTTACGCTTGAGGGCATTACTGGCTGTGGTGGCACGCTCAATGTGCTGACTTACACCACTGCGTCCATGACGGCCGATTGCACTATCACGCCGACATTTATCAGTAATGCCGAAAATGCCATTAAATACCAAGACCACAGGCTTGCCAGTGCGAGTGAGTTAATTGATTTCAGCATCGCCGAACTCGCTAATATCGACATCAAACGTAAAGCCCAGATAAATCAGCTATATCAAGGTGTCGGTAGCAGCATCTCTTGGCATCCAACCCATGACTCAATTACCTTTTCGAGCTTTATGCCGGAGAACACTTTCACTGTCTTGCCATCAAATGTCGATGGCAGTGGGGCGAGCGCCGTTCGTGGGTTAGTGATGGCGGGCGAGCAACAGGGGCAAAGATATGCGGCCATGGGAGGAAATCTATTTTCTGTCAACACTTCAGCTCAAACCGATGTTTTACTGAAAAACCTTTTAGGCTGGCTGACCAAAAGTGCCGATAAAACCGACGGCCTCAGCATAGTGACCGCCCAAATGCCGAGCAAGGCTGACAGTTGGTACTTTCCCCATAATGAAGGGATCCGCACTTGGCTCACAAACAACTACCCCGCAGCCCATAGCATTAATACAGCAAATACCTGTGACTACAGCGAGTTAAGCAACTGTATCAACACACTGAAACCAGATCTAATTATCATTAGTGACATAGACCGTCAGTCACTCGGTTTTGCAGGTATAAAAGCCGCGATCGCTCAGGCCAAAGCGGCAGGAATTCCCTTGTTGCTCTCTAACTACTGGCGTAATGAAAGCCCAATACTGTCGCCACTTTACCTTGAGATGGGGCTTTCTACCTCTGGCAATTACTGGTCAAAACTCAATACCAATAACCTCAGTGTGACCGACATTTTGGTCGAAGACACCGCCCTGGCCAAGGTGAATAATCTGCTCGGTAAGCTTAACGAAGGCCGCTTCGACACCTCAGTACTCAACGACTGCGGCGGTAATTACTTGAGCTGTAATACTGCCGCCTTTGTTGACTCATTCAAGGCGGGTGCCGATTGGTATCGAGCCAATGCTGAAACCTTAGATAACCATGCTATCGATGTGTTTACCAAAGCAGACTTCCCCTTGATGAAAGCCGGACTGATGCTCGCCGATAAGTATCGCAGCGAGATTGACTATCCCATAGCCTACAG
Organism: Shewanella sp. SM32; assembly: GCF_025654235.1. NCBI lineage: Bacteria > Pseudomonadati > Pseudomonadota > Gammaproteobacteria > Alteromonadales > Shewanellaceae > Shewanella > Shewanella sp. SM32. Next base: position 29,166 of record NZ_JAKKRO010000047.1, read on the forward strand.
CGAATATGCCCAGTGGCAGCAGGCCCTGTTTGCCGATTGGACCGTCAGCTATGCCCGTAGCCATAACTTAGCCCAGCCAGATTTAGGTGAATATGTTACCGACAGAGCCAACCTCAGCAAGGGCAGCAATGCGCACTACGCTTATCCTGCGACAGTCACAGAACATAAAACCATTAGCGTGCCCTATGCAGGCCAATGGACGACCACGGGCTGGTATGCGCTGCCAGGACAAACCATTAAACTGACTCGTCTCGATAGCAGCGCTGCGAATGTGGAGATCAAACTCAACTACCACAGACGCAATACCAACCGTGCCTATGAGCAGAAAATCTACCGCGGTCCATTGGAGTTGGCGCAGCAACGCCTGCGCTTAGCTCAAGGACAAAGTCTTGAATTTTCTTCCCCCTACGGCGGGCCGATTTATCTGTATATCGATACTTCGAGTGCTGATGGCGGCGCGTTAAGTGTCGAAGTCAGCGCTGAGCATGTGGCTAAACATCCGACCATTATGGATTTTTCAAACCCTGCAGAAATAGCAACCTTTAACGATCGCATCCAAAATACCGAATTACCCCATGTGGACTTACGTACCGATGGTGCCGAGCAGCATCTGCGTCGCGACCGCTTTTTAAACGCCATCGGCGGGGATGTACCCGATGTAAACGCGCTACTCAAAAGTATTGTCGATGACCATATCAACAGCGTTTACACCCTTGCGGGACTTAAGATCCAAGGCAAGAGCTTAAGTGAATCCTTACCCGCCGATGTGCTAGCGGCCTGCAAAGGACTGTTTGGCGACGACTGTATCGATAATAGTCTGCATACCCGCACTATCATTCAACACGCGAATTATGACCAAAATGCCCAGTGCGGTGGAGGTTGTAGCGGTAACCCTTGGGACGCAGCATGGAATATCGACCCAACGGGTTGGGGTGATAACCATGAGTTAGGCCACAATCTGCAAACTAACCGTCTCAATGTGCAATATGCTGCGGCAAGTGATCATGATAACTGGGCAGGTTATGGCAGCCGCGCAGGGGAAAACTCCAATAATATCTTCCCCTATGTGGTGAAGTGGAAAACCCATTATCTGCGCGACGGCAATACAGGCACAGTGACCGATGGTCACATGAACCACAAGGATCTCTTTTATGTGTTTATGTCCGATGCCGCAGGTACAACAGACACCAGTGGTAAACGCGTAGTGTTTGGCGCTAATTGTAAGGTGCTCGATGCTGGTGAAGACAGATACACTGCGCCTTGGGCCAGCAATGCTTATGCAGTGCATAACGGTTATCGCATGGCGTTTTACATCCAAATGGCGCTTAAGGCTCACGGCATGACGCTCAGTGACGGCACCACTCTGAACAATGGCTTTAATCTCTTTACCTTGCTGTATCAACACAGTCGTATTTTCGGTAAATATGCGAATAACGCCAGTGATTGGGAAGCGAATCGTAGCAAACTGGGCTTTGGCCAATTTTCGTTTGAAGGCAATAGTGTCTACGGTGGCAAAACGGTGAAAGATATTCCGGGCAACGACTTTATGCTGGTGTCTTTGAGTAAACTCACAGGCAAAGATTGGCGCAGCCATTTCGATATGTTAGGCCTACACTACTCAAGCCTTGCGGCCTCGCAAACTGCCGCCAATGCCACATCAGGGGCTATCCCCATGGGCATGTATGAGTTAGAAACCGACTTGCCACCCGCCAATATGAGCCAAGGTTTGACCTTTGTGCCCCTGTCACTCACTGATGGCACTACACAGTGGAAAGGCGTGGGTTCGCCAACCCAGTGCACCAAACCATAAGTGTGCTAAACCTTAATCTCGCTAAGATCATAAACCTCGCTCTGGCGGGGTTTATGTTTGCCTGAAAATGTGATGTAAAGCACATACCTAGGTTCAGATGACGTGCACCATCTAGCTTCTTATATTTTTAACAATCATGAAATTAATGGGGTAAATATATGGGTTATTCGATAAAAGATCTTATTTATCAAGGTGAAAAATCAGGCGTGCATAACTGGCAAACCCTAGAAGGAGCCAGCTTTTACTGGCATCCAGATTGGTTTCATATTGCAGAGGATATGACGGGCCATAACGCGACTGTGACTATCGATATCGATGGGGACAAAGCGACTCAAAGTGAAGCTGAACAATCCATCATTAAGCATCTCAATAAGAGTGGCAAATAGCTTGTAGTGGCAAAGACTTTAGTGCCCGGAGGCGATCGCCCTGCGGGCAATTTTGTCGATTAAGCCTGGCGCGATCAGCTTAAGCCAACGCCCCAAACGACCGCGAAGTGAAGTAATCAGTTGACGGCCTCGAGTTGCAATCACTGGCAACATCATATTAGCGCATTGCTCAGCCGTCAGTATCTTAGCTTCCTGCATCGGAGATTTACCTAAAGGATGACCTGCACCATCGAGGGCACGTTTGTGAATTTGTGACACTACAAAATCGGGGCAAATAACAGTTACGGCCACATTATCATCCACTAATTCAATCCGCAAAGAATCGAAAAAACCAATCACAGCATGTTTAGAAGCGGCATAACCGCTGCGAGTAGGAACGCCCGTTAATCCAGCGACTGACGCCACAACCACCACTTGGCCTTTACTGGCTTTCAAGTGCGGTAACGCGGCATGGGTTAAATACGCAGGACCAAGATAATTCACCCGCATTATGTCTTCAAGCACCGAGAGCTGAGTCAGTTCATCAAAACGTGACCACATAGTCATGCCAGCATTGTTAATCAAAATATCGAGATGGCCATAATGCGCAACTGCAGCTTCAACTAAGGCTTCACACTGTTCTGGGCTGGAGACATCGGCGGCAAATACAAAAGGAGGCGGACCATAATTAGCGATTTCTAAAGCGAGTGAGGCGAGACGTGTTTCATTACGCGCACTGAGCACTAGTTGGCAGCCCATTCGCGCCATTGCCACTGCGAGCGCCCGACCAATACCTTCTGAGGCACCCGTGATGATCACGACCTTGCCAGTGAGTCCATCCATAGTCATTCCTTTGTTATCGCCATGTTAATTACGCCTTTTGCTAAATTGGCATAATCACGCTAAAAGCGCAATCCTTCACGCGCGTTGTGCAAGCCTCATCTCGTATTGCTCACGATAATTAGCTAAGGGTTGCGGGCGCCCTATCGCATAACCTTGCGCATAGTTAATGCCTATGCTCAACAACCTGTCAATAATATCCTGATTCTCAACAAATTCAGCAACAGTCTCGATTCCCATAACCCGACAAACATCCTGAATCGATTTAACGATGGCGTAGTCTTTAGCATTCACGGCGAGGTTCTTAATAAAACAGCCGTCGATTTTGACATAATCCACCGGCAGCTCACGCAGATAACCATAAGAGGCAAAACCACTGCCAAAATCATCCAGTGCAAATGAAAAACCGAGTTTACGTAACTGCTTCAACATTTCCATACCACGATTGCGATTTTGGATCGCGGTGGTTTCAGTAATTTCAAAACAAATACATTGGCTTGGAATATCAAAAATGTGTTGCTGCTGGGCGATATATTCCACCATACCTTCGGCACCTAAACTATTGCCCGAAAGGTTGATCGAAATACAATGATCAGGCCAAAGCACGGGGTTCAAAGACAACCATAAAAAAGCTTTGCGGATGACTTCTTTATCGATATCTGGCATCAACTTAAAACGTTCAGCGGCGGCTATAAACTGCGCAGGCGCCAAAATGCGGCCACAGGGCTCTTGAATTCGTAGCAGGATTTCCATTCGTTGTCGCTGCGGACCACTGCCTAGTCCGCGGATCGGTTGGTAATACAGAATCAACTCATTTTCTTCAATCGCTTGCGCAATACGTACCGCCCATTTAGGCGCATTTCTTTGGTAGGTGAGCTCTTTATCTTTATCATCGTAAAAATGAATTTGATTAGCCCCCTTAGCTTTAGCGGCAATGCAGGCAATGTCCGCGTCTTTCAATAATTCTTGAGCATCAATATAGGGCGCACGACCAAAAGCGACACCTATGCTGAGGCCAACTTTATAATTACAGTTTTTATCGTTCAACACTTGCATGGAGACTTGCGCGATCATTTGCTTCAGTAATTGCGCCACAGATAAGGCACTACGATTACAAATCACTAAACCAAACTCATCGCCACCAAGGCGCGCCAATAACTCCTGTGGCCCAAGACAAGCCTGCATGGCCTTAGCCACCATAGCAAGCATACGATCGCCTGCAGTATGGCCACAACTGTCGTTAATTAACTTGAATTGCTCCAAATCGAGATAACAAACGGCGATGGTTTTAGCAGAGGCGGCAAATTGGGGTAACTGCTCATCAAATGCCTGACGGTTTAGCAGCCCTGTAATGCTATCGAAATTTGCCCTTTTTTGTAGCTGGTGTTTAAGCAACTCTTCTTGAGTGATATCCCGCAATACCACGACAGTACCAACAATTTCTTTATCGTGATTGCGCAGATTGCTGATACTGCGCTCCATAATCCGAGGCGAAGCAGTTAATAGCTTGATTTTCTCGACCTGCGGTGCTGATTCTTCGAGACGAATGCAGGTAAAAACCGCCTGATTCAACTGCTCCCCAGCCTTTAACAGACTCGCAAGGCTCTGACCTATGGCATAGCAACTGGCGACATCGAGAAGCAACTCGGCCCGCGGATTCATATAAATCACGTTGGCATCGACATCGGTCAAAATCACCGCTTCAGCAATGGATTCTAAGGTGATTTTCGCGCGTTCTTTTTGCTGATAAATTCTTGCCAGCAAGCTATTAACACGGCTGGCGAGCACTTCTAATTCTTCATTACCCTCGCTTGTAACGGGTTGATATACACTGGACATAGGATCGACCAGCGCCAATTGATGCATCAGATTTTTAAAGGGTTTGAGTAAGCCCGAACGCAGCCAAATATAACCAAGGCCAACAATAAACACACCAAAGAGAATAAATCCGAGCGATACCCAATCGAGTTGAAATTTAACCTCTCTAAAGGGACCATCGGAAAACAGTACTTGCAGGTAGACAGGCTTATCTTTTAACAGGCTTGGAATGGTTATCGCGTCACTGTGCACACCATCAACTGTTGGCGTAACGTCGCGAGAATGGCTCATGCTCACCTTAGTCACCAATAAGGCCTGAGCATATTCCAGTAAGTCTTTATCAGTCAGTTGGCGTACCAGCAGCACAGATTCATTGGGCGCAGAAGCCACGGAAGTAACGACATAAGCATACTTGCCCATCAAATAAGCGCCAGCAACACTGGGCTTGTCGGCACTGACAATAGCACTGGCGATTTCTCGTAACTTATCATTCTCAAAGGGACGTTCATTGGGGAAAAAAGGGTGCAATTCACCCTGCCGTAGAATATACCAACTCAGATTGGCTGACATTGAGCTATCGCGCCACGAGGATTCAAGCTTTTTAAGTTGGTCTTCATCTAATTGAGACAAAGGTAAGGCATAGATATTAGTGAGAAAGGTTAAGCGATCGACATCAATTTGAAACTGCAGCTGGATATTGGCAAGCTCACGGTTAGCACTATCTTGACGTAATAGCTCGACACGGTGGTCGTACCAATAACCAAGACAATAGGAGACAATTACCACCGCAGGGAGACAAAAGCCCGCAATAAATACCATTATTTTCTTGCCAATGTGCATCTCTTACCACGGCTTGTTATGACTAAATTGATTGACGGCCTTGCATAATCCTTCACTGCGCCATGCAACATATCTCATTTGCGAATAGTATTAAACATCACTTCGCTTTAGTCGTTGCTAAAGTAGACATTTTCATGCAATTAAATCAATTTTATACCTTTGATTTAAATTAAAATTTATAAATTAAACGATTATAAATTTTACTTTTTTATCAAGATAATTCACACATAATCAGTATGTGAATATAGGGAATTCAAGTCGTTGTTTAAAATTAAGCTAGCAGACGATAGAAACCACCGCATACGCTAATCCATAAAGATACCTTCGCCAGAAGCTCCAACGCTATCAAATTCAAATGTCGGATATAAAACAGGCCCGCAAGCGGGCCTGTTTCGCAAACCAAAAATTACTTATGGTATTGCTTTGATTGTGCATGAACCGCCTTGATAAAGGCGCCAGCATGTTCTGGATCGACATGCTGATGAATACCATGGCCTAGGTTAAATACATGGCCAGTACCTTCACCATAACCCGCTAGAATATGGCCAACTTCCTCTTCGATACGTGGAATTGGCGCATACAACATGGATGGGTCCATGTTGCCTTGCAATGCCACTTTATGGCCTACACGACGACGGGCATCGGCAATGTCTACCGTCCAATCCAAACCTAGTGCATCACAGCCAGTTTCTGCCATCGCTTCTAGCCACAAACCACCGCCTTTAGTAAACAGAGTCACAGGCACTTTACGGCCATCGGCAAAGCGTGTCAGACCATCAATAATCTTCTGCATATAACGCAAAGAGAACTCACGGTAAGCAGAGTGCGATAACGCGCCGCCCCATGAGTCAAAAATCATCAAAGATTGTGCACCATTCGCGACTTGAGCATTCAGGTATAAGATCACTGAATCGGCTAATTTATCTAACAGCATGTGTAATGCCATTGGCTCAGCGTAAGCCATCTTCTTAATTTTTTCGAAGGTTTTGCTCGAACCACCTTCAACCATATAAGTAGCTAAGGTCCAAGGTGAACCAGAAAAGCCAATTAACGGCACTGCGCCATTCAGTTCACGGCGAATAGTGCTAACGGCTTTCATCACATAACCCAGCTCATCTTCTGGATCTGGAATTGATAGCTTTTTGATCGCATCGATAGTGTCTGTTGGGCGCTCGAAACGTGGGCCTTCACCCGCCTCAAAATACAAACCTAAACCCATAGCATCGGGCACAGTTAGGATATCGGAAAACAAAATCGCCGCATCGAGATCATAACGACGTAAAGGTTGCAGCGTGACTTCACAGGCAAGCTCATGATTTTTACACAAAGACATGAAGTCACCCGCTTGAGCGCGAGTAGCTTTATATTCAGGAAGATAACGGCCAGCTTGACGCATCATCCACACAGGGGTCACATCGACAGGCTCTTTTAGTAGGGCGCGTAAATAACGATCATTCTTTAATTCTGCCATTGGGCTTGGTTCCTAGTCTTATTGAGATCCGCTGGGTCGGTAGTTTAGCATTTACGCGAATAATGTAACCTTTATGTGCAAATTTATGTGAGCTATTCCCCATCATTGGCGTCGATTTGACCGCATAAACCGGAAAATGTTATCCAGCTAACATACTGCTCATTTATTCGTAACGAAGTCACACTCAGACAGAAAAAAGTTGCGCCGGTTCCCCGCCTTTGGTATAAAAAGTCTGCGCTAGCAAGAACAATCAAGAAGCTCGTCGCATCGAGCCTGCTATAAACTTTACTCGCCCAACGATAGGTTTCTATCGTTGGGCTTTTTATTTGCATTTTTCGATACGAAACAGCTGGTTTGTCCATTTCGTCATTCTCGCAAATTCGCATGAAAAGAGTTGATCGATTAGCAACTTGTCCCTACATTAGAGTTATGTGCTGGCACTTAAATGGAATGCATCATGCTGAGAGAACTCGAAAAAGCAGAACAGAAGTGGGGCGGTTCAAATAAGCTTATTGATCAATGGCTAAAAAACCGTCGAAAACTGTTAGTGCATTACTGCCAAATTGCTGGGCTTCCTCCTTACGGTAAATCAGAAAAATCGCTTCCCTCGTTCGAACATGTTAAATCTTTCTGTGACTTATTAGTTGACTATGTCTCCGAAGGACATTTCGAGGTCTATGATAAAGTCGTTAATGCCTGCAGTGAATATGGCGAATCAAGCAAAACGCTCGCGCAACAAGTATTGCCCAAAATCACGCCAACCACGAATGCAGCATTAGATTTCAACGATAAATATGCGGAAACACAAGACGATTTCGTATTATATCAACTCGATAAAGACCTATCTGAGCTCGCCCATAACATGGAAACACGCTTCGAACTCGAAGATGAACTACTTGAAGTTCTCCATCGCAAACATTCTGAGCACAACCAGTAGTCCTCCTTCATAAGCGCACCTTACGGCATCTGTGCGCTTATCTATCTTTTCCCTCAATCGTTTTGAAAATGAAGTAGCATGGCTTTGGGCGACTACAAGAACACGTCCTAGTGCCATTAGACAGCAACCGTTTGAATCAAATTGAATCCGATAGAGCAGACGTAGTCATGGCCAAGGCAGCACACATTGGCAAATCGTTGTTTCAATAGGTATGGCGATATTGTTATGTAATGCTCGATAGCATTAATGTCTTGAGGAGCCACAGAAGATGACTCAGTTGGGCTTTCGGGAATGGATAAACTTTGCTAATTAATAGAATAGGTTTAGCTTTAAAACAAAAAATTCATATTCTGGTAAGGATGTCATCTACATGATAGCCGAGTATGAGGATAACCATGTGCTTCGAGCTCGAAGCATGTGCGTCACTGACACGAATTATCCACGACGCCATAACGAAAAAAGCCTCATCTTTCGATGAGGCTTATCTCTTAATGTTGGCGGAGCGGACGGGACTCGAACCCGCGACCCCCGGCGTGACAGGCCGGTATTCTAACCAACTGAACTACCGCTCCTTTAGCTTAACGTCTACATGTTAACCTAAATTAGGCGCTTGGCGATGACCTACTCTCACATGGGGAGACCCCACACTACCATCGGCGCGTTTGCGTTTCACTTCTGAGTTCGGGATGGGATCAGGTGGTTCCACAAGGCTATTGTCACCAAGCAAATTCTGTTTATTACCGTGTCCATCTCTGGACCACGTTAATAATAATTCGGAAAGCTGATTTGCTTTTTGAGTCCACACTTCATTAAGTGTTTATATTCTGTCTAAGGCTGCTTATAAAACCCATCTGGGTTGTATGGTTAAGCCTCTCGAGTCATTAGTACATGTTAGCTCAACGCCTCACAACGCTTACACACCATGCCTATCAACGTCCTAGTCTCGAACGGCTCTTTAGAGGAATTAAATTCCTAGGGATGACTCATCTTAGGGCTCGCTTCCCGCTTAGATGCTTTCAGCGGTTATCGATTCCGAACGTAGCTACCGGGCAATGCCATTGGCATGACAACCCGAACACCAGCGGTTCGT